>CAZYEE010000035.1:0-12200 GCA_964646355.1 uncultured archaeon
CGATCTATTCTCTATTTTTCATTTATTAAATATTTTTTGTAAAAATCATCTTTATTATTCAAAGAAATCATAATCAAATCAAAATAAAATTAAAAATTCTCAATTAATAATACTTTTTGAAAATGGTAGTTTTATTTAAAAAAATATTTTGTGCTAATTTTATTATTTTAACGATTTTAAAGATTTAAACTTATTTGATTGATAATTTAGATGCGCCTTTTGAGATTCTACAAGAATATATTGTTGGATTTTTATTAGCTAATATAGAATATTTTTTATTTACTGTATTTATAATCATTTTCTCAAAATTTTCATCGATTAATACCACTACGCAACCACCAAAACCAGCACCAGTCATCCGAACACCATAAACTCCATCTAAATCTTTAACAATTTCAAAAATATAGTCTAACTCCTTGCAACTTACCTCGTAATAATCTCTTAAACTTATGTGAGATTCTTTCATCAAAATACCAACTTTATCTAATTCACCATTTTTTAGTGCTTCTTTAGCCATTAGTACTCTTTCATTTTCATAAACCACGTGTTGAGCACGCATTGAAATGGTTCTTGGCAATAAAGATTTATATTTTTCAAAATTTTCCACTGATAAATCTCTAAGCGATTCAATATTGACATTATTTTTATTTAATATCTCTACAGCCTTGGCGCATTCCATTTTTCTTTGATTTAATGCGCTTTTAGCCTCCCTTTTAACATTTGAATTTATTACTAATAATTTAATGTTATCAGAAGGCAGTTTGATAACTTCATAATTTAGAGATTTGCAATCTATACAAATTACAGAATCCTCCCGCCCAAATAAAGAGGTAAATTGGTCCATAATTCCAGTTTCTATTTTAAGAAACTCCTTTTCAGCTTTAAAGCATTTTATTACTAAATCTAAATCAGATATGTCTATATTATTCAGATATTTAAGACATAGAGCAATTGCTACTTCATAGGCACCTGAAGAGCCCATACCTCCTCCTATAGGTATCGTACCATGTATAGCACCTTTCATTCCACTAATTTGAAGACCGTCCTTTTTAAATTGATAAATAATTCCCTTAATATAATTGACCCAGCTGTGGTTTACAAAATTGAAATCGTTTAGTTGGAATGAAATTGTATTATTAAAATTCAAAGACGTGAAAACCGCATCTCCACTATTTTCTATTGCAACTGCACCAATTATTATATCTCTATCAACAGAACATGGTAATACAAATCCTAGATTATAGTCGGTGTGTCCTCCTACAAGATTAACTCTTCCAGGAGCCCTAACAAATAATATTTCATCCAAATTGACATCAAGTTTTGCTAATGCCTCAGAGATCAGATTGACTCGATTATTTGTAGTCATTGGGCTAAATACCTCAGCTTATATTATTTAATATTTTTTTCATTATTGGAGCATATTCTCAATATTATTAAGGTAATTTTAATTAAAATTTAAATGTTTTATTATTTATTATCGGAATTTATCATTTATTTTTAGAATTTATCATTTATTTCATCATTTTTAATGAATTCATTTATTATTCTTGGAACTATCTTCTGCTTCCTCTTTTTGATTTGATTTATTACTTTTTTCATGTTTACTCCAATTGATACAGGTTGTGAATGGTCTCTTTTTAGGCAGATTTAACCGAATCATTGGATAGGATACACCAAATTTTGATTCACAATATTTACAATATCGTTTTAATGGTGTTATAGTTCCTTTTTGAGAAACAGGAAATGCAGTGGTGCAATTTGGATAATTGGTACATCCAATAAATCTTTTTTTAGTTTTTTTAGAATACATTACTTTTAGCAAGCCATTATCACAGTTAGGGCATTTTCCAATCGTGTTCTGAGAATCGTAAGTCTGAATTACTGAATCTTCTAAGTCCTTACCGATATTGTATTCATCTTTTTTAAATTTATTTAGAATTTTAGTTAATTGACTTTTAGCTTCTGTTATTACTTCTTCTTTAGTTAGTTCTCCTGTCTCAATCAAGCTCATTTTTTTCTCCAGATCCCTTGTCATTTCAACTGAGAGTATTTCTGGAACATATTTATTTAAAATCTCAATTAACGAAATACCAATTTTAGTGGGTTCTATAGATCTATTTACTATATATTTACGTTCGTATAATTTTTTAACAATTTCAGATCTTGTTGATTTTGTTCCTATTTCATTTGCTTCCATCCATTTTCTTATAGAATTTGGATTATAACGTGCTGGTGGTTTGGTTTGTTTCTTAATCTTTTTTAATTCAATATTTAATTTTTGACCAATTTGAAAAATAGGAAGCTGTTGGGATCGAACCCTTTTTAGAAAATAAGGATTAAGATTTAACCAACCTTTTTCCACTAGTTTCTGTCCAGATAGAGAAAAGCTTTGAGAATCGATCGCTATTAAATATTTAATCCTTTCAAATGTGGCAGGTTCTCCAAATATTGAAAAAAATCTATAAACTACGAGATTGAAGATATTTTGTTCAGTTTTATTAAGCTTTCTCTGGGGTAAATTTCCAGTAGGTAAAATAGGAGGATGGGCAGGGTCAGTTTTTTTCCCTTTAGTAGGTGTTAATGATCCCTTAAGAATATTAGTACAATGGATCTTATATGAAGGATTCTTGGACAACGATGTTAAAATTTGTTTTAAATTAATATCTTTTCCAATAATTTGATTTGAGGTTCTAGGATATGTAATTAATGAATCTAAATATAGTTTTTCCGCTACTTTTAAAGTATTTGAAGGGTCATATTTAAATAAATTATAAGCATCATCTTGTAATTCGCTTAAATTATAAGGCACCGGTGGATTTCTTTTTATATATGATTTATTTATATCAGATATAATTCCTTGTTTATTTTTACATTCCAGTAATATTGAATCGACTTCGTTTTCGTTGTTAAATCTCCCTTTTATATGCTCAATAATATACTCTTTTCCATTATATTTTAGAATTCCATTAATAATCCAGTAATTCTCAGGTTTGAAATTTATTATCTCCTTTTCACGCCTCACAATTTCAGCTAAAGTAGGACCTTGAACACGGCCCGTTGTTAATAAGAAGAAATTAATTTTATCCATCTTTGTGGTCGTATTAGTCAGCGCGTGTGTTAAATTAATTCCAAATAAATAGTCAACTTCGTGTCTACAAATTCCCGATTCAATTAGATTAAAATTAAGCGATTTAAGCAGATTCTTATATGAATTTATGATCTCGGTTTTTGTAAGAGATGAAAATTTCATTCTTTTAGCTTTTTTAATCCGCTCTATCCCAATACAATACTCAAGAATTTTATAACCAATAGTAGAGCCTTCAATATCATAATCACAAGCCACAATATATTCATTACAGACTTGTGAAACCTTTTTAAATACATCTAAAACATTTTTCGTCTGGTAATACTGGCTGTTTTTCTTTCTTGCCCTTTCAAGTTTTTTGTAGACGGGGATCCAAACGAGGTCAAATACAGGATATTCAAAATTATTTCTCCCATCCGATTTTATATGACTTACGGTAAATAAATGCCCAATAGCGGGTACTATTAATAAAATTTTGCCATTTCTTGTAGATTTATAATATTCAACATTCTTTAACTTAATTTGAGTTGGACTATTGTTTTCATCAAGTATCTCAGAAATCTTTTTACAAGCTGTAGGCTTCTCAGTAATGATTAATACTGCCATTTTGGTTCAAAACGCAAATTCTTTTTTATTTTATTCATTATTCACTAATAAATTTTTTAAATCGGCAAATGTTATAAACTTTAACCCTTTAATAATTGGTGTTTTTGAGAGAGAAAGAATCTCAACATTTCTTTTTCTCAATAACTCAGAAATTAAGAACACTGCAAAATCAAGCTTAATTAACTTTTTTTCACTTGCATGGTGTTCCCCCAAATCCGGTTTTGAATATTCACCAACAATATCACCGAAATCAAATCCAATTAGAATAATCCTTCTAGCACCGAAATGATCCGCCAAAAAAATACCCCTATCTCCATCAGTAAAACCACCATAATTCACAAGCTTGCCAAATGGCTCAACTTGAACAGAACCTAATAATGGGCCGGTGAATTTTGGAACATATTTTCTAATAAGAGGTATATTATCGCCGTGGGCATGGACTATTGAAATAGTGCCATGTGAATTAGATCGTAAAATATCTTCTATATTGCCGTCTAAATCGGTTGTATTAATTTGACATTTTATATCATTCTTTAAAAGGGCAGACACCGCACCATCTGCAGCGATATTTACGCATCTTTGGGCAATACTCTTAATTTTTGTTATTAATTTACCCAGTGAGGGGCCACATCCATATATTATAACATCAGAGCCTTTGATTTGTTTACTAATTTTGTTTTCAATTTTGTGAACATCATTTCTATTCTTCAATAATTCATTAAGAATTCTTGCTGACTCCTCATCTTTAACTTTATTAATATTTAGCCTCTTAATTATAATCTGGTAATAAAATTCCCAGTCTTTCCAATTCATAAGATCCAAACCATCTCAATTTAAGATATATTTGATCTACACATCTAAATTGTAATATTGATAGGAAAAATTTAATCTTTTTCAAGTATAATTTATTAAGATTAATTCTTCTATTATAATTTCTATATCTATTATAATTTCTATATATAAATCATTTAAAACTCTGAATAATTAATTTAAATCATATTTTTAAAATTAATTTCAATCTATTTTGCTATTTAAATTGATTAAATTAATGATAGATTAGAATTTTTTTCTAAAATATGATTAAATTTTATAAAATGGAATCATTTATATATCTATCATCAATAATTGAGCTTGAAAAAATCTACCAAAATTAAATTTATAAACAGTTTATCAGTATATTTAATTGCTCTAGATTTGACATAATTTAGATAAGATATGATTTATTAATAAAGGAGTTAGATATACATGAACGTTAAAATTGGTGATAAAGAATATAATCTACCTGATGATTTGAAATATACCAAGGCACATCAATGGGCTAAAGTCGATGGTGATGTTGTAATAATCGGAATCACAGACTATGCTCAAAAAACCTTGAAAGAGATTATTTTTGTAGAATATCTCCAAGATGTTGGAGATACTACTGATGCAGTAAAATTTGATGGTGATACACCATCTACTGAGCCTTTTGGGACAGTTGAATCCACAAAAGGTGTATCAGAAGTCTATTCAGTAGTGACAGGAGAAATCGTTGAAAAAAATGAAGCCCTTGAAGATGATCCAGAACCTATTAATGGAGACTGCTACGGAGAAGGTTGGATGATTAAGGTAAAGCCAACCAACCTTGATGAAGATTTAGCTAATGCTCTAGATGCTCAAGGCTATGCTGATTTTATTAAAACATTATAATTTTCCTATTTTTTTCTATATTTATTTTTAATTAAAAAAGCGGTTTATTCTAACATTGACAGAAAAAAAGAAATTAGGTTTCATAATAAATCCATACGCTGGTATGGGTGGCGCTGTTGGATTAAAAGGAACTGATGGAAAAGAAATTCTGAAAAAAGCCATTGAACTCGGCGCAAGACCCATTTCTCATTTAAGAGCTATTGAAGTTCTATATGACCTTAAAGCTTTAAAGGATAAAATTGAATTAATAACATATCCTTTTGAGATGGGAGAAGATATTGCTAAAAAAGTCGGTTTTGAACCTACTGTTATTGGAAAAATAGAAAGAGGAAATACTACAGCTGAAGACACTATACAAGCAGCAAAAATGATGAAAGATCTAGATGTCAAACTTATTTTATTCTTCGGAGGAGATGGAACCGCTCAAGATATCTTGAAGGCAGTCGACCAAGAAATTCCCGTATTGGGTGTACCTACTGGTGTAAAAATACATTCATCTTGTTTTGCGCTAAATGCAAAAAATGCTGCAAAAATAACAATGCGGTTCTTATGGGATGAACTGCCACTTCATGAAGCTGAAGTAATGGATGTCGATGAGGATGCATTTAGAGATGGTGTTCTCTCTACTGATTTAAAGGGCTATCTACTCGTTCCTTATGAACCATCACTCCTACAAGAAAGCAAAATGGCTACACCTACCACAATCGATGAAAAAGAAAATCAGAAGCGTATCGCTCGATATGTTATTAGAAATATGGAAGACGATTTATATTATATTCTTGGTCCTGGATCTACCGTGAAAACTATCTGCGATGTTCTTAATATCGATAAATCATTGCTTGGAGTTGATGTTATCTATAATAATAAACTTATTGCAAAGGATGTAAACGAACAAGAACTTCTAAACATAATCAATGACCATCCTGCTAAAATCATCGTTTCACCCATCGGAAGACAAGGCATTATATTAGGTAGAGGAAATCTTCAAATCAGTCCTAAAGTAATTAGAAAAGTCGGTAAGGAAAATTTAATCATTATAGCTACTCATTATAAAATCTCAAATCTACCTAATGGTTGCCTTAAAATCGATACACGCGATTCTGATCTAGATTCAGAACTTAAAGGATATGTTAGAGTTATTATCGATAATAATGAGCTCAGAATAGTTAAGATAAAATAAATCAGCCCTAAATTATTCAGTCCTTTTTATTATTCAATTTTTATTCCTAAACTTTGAAATTATTTTATTATTATTAATACAATTATTAGATAAATAATCTTAGGGACTATATAATCCTACTCCGAATTTTAGATTTCATTTATTTAATCATTTCATTACATTTTTATTAATAGGTTTTATTCTAAATCTTCATTATGTTATTGCCAAATCTTTCCATCATTTTAATATCATCTTTAATTATATTTTCTAATCTTTATTCGCCTAATCTCTATTTAATCTTCATTTTACTATCTTTTCAACATCTTACCTAACTCCTTCTAATTTAAAAACTTTAGCACCATAAATTTTTTTAAATATCAATTTTATTCCTCTTTTCTAGAACTTACCATTTTATCCCTTTATCTTTATAATTTTGGAAGTGAACGCTATTGTCCTGGTCTGAGAAAATTAAGAACGCTCTAGGCAAAATATTTCATAAACCAACTATTACTATCGAAAAAACTAACATTTTACTATATATAACGCTTATTATGATTTTTATTATTGCTTTACTCGCTCGCCTTATGCCCTTATTTTATCATGATGCTGAATTACATGCCCTGGATCCTTATGTTCAGTATAGAACCGCAATGTATATCGTAAATAATGGTTTTTTTGGATTTATGCACTGGCATGATACTATGTCTTGGTATCCATATGGTAAGGATATGGGAGCTTCTATTTATCCAGGAACACCACTCTCTGGTGTGACTATGTATTATTTTCTCAACTTTATTGGAATTCCTGTGAGCTTACTTGAAGGTTGTGTTATTGCTCCCGCTGTCCTTGGATCACTTACTGTTATTATGATGTATTTCCTTGGAAAAGTCGTAGCTAATAAAAAGGTTGGAATACTTGCAGCTCTTTTTCTAATGGTATCACCAGGACATATGCAAAGATCCTACGCCGGATTTTTTGATAATGAAGCTCTTGGTATATTTTTAATTGTTTCTATTTTCACATTTTATGTTTATTCCCTCAAAAAAGGTTCTATTCTTTCAGGAATTATGGCAGGAATATGTCTTGGAGCTCTATGCGGGTCATGGAGCTCATGGGATTATGTAGTTTCCTTACTTGCCTTAACCACCTTTTTACTTCTTCTCCTCAATAAATATTCTACAAGATTATTGATAAGTTATTCACTAACTATTTTAATTGGATGGACCATTGGGATTATCGTACCAAGAACAGGTACTCAATCCCTTATAGGATCTTATGGTATCATTTCTCTTACTGTATTAGGGTTATTACTTATTGTGGAATTCTGGAAAAGATTTAGAAATTCTAAAATTTACTTCCTTCAAAAAATTGATAGAATTCTTAATTGGCGTAAAATATTATTATATAGTAGCGTTGCTTTACTGGTTTTTGTTGTAATCACTGCGTCAACTGGAACACTCCAATCTATTCTCACTTTGTTCGTTCAATCTGATTTAATTTCAGGAATGGGCAATAGAGTTCTTGCGATTTTAAATCCATTATATGTATCTCAAGCAACCAGATCAGTCGCAGAACATATACCTTCATCGTGGAGCGTGTATTATTATAATTTCAGTTTTACTCTTTTATTATTACCACTTGGTATTTTCTTTTTATTTAAACGCTTGCAAGAAGAACATATTATGATGATTTTATTTGGTATTACTATGGTTTACTTCGCGAGTTCATACATTAGGCTTCAACTACTACTCGCTCCAGCTATTGCTATTATTGGTGCTTATGGACTTGCTTCACTATTTCGTCCATTCTCCCTTGTTTTTAAAAAGAAATTTGTTATTGGACGTCGTAAAAAAAGAGTAACTGAAGTAGTAAGTAGAGAAATCGCTATCGGAATGATTGCTTTCTTTTCATGGATGCTTTTGTATCCAACTATGCACGGTATCTGGAATGCTTACGCTAATCTCGGAAAGAGCCCAGGAATGCTTGATGATATGAAGGAGGGCTATACTTGGATGCGGACAGTACTTCCTAGTGGCACAGTTGTTGCCAGTTGGTGGGACTATGGATATAGAATAACCACGATGGGTGAAAAAGTTACTGTAGATGACAATGCAACCAGTAACTCGACCCAGATGGGTATGATAGGTCGCTTATTCATGGCGACAGATGAAAGCGTTGCTATAAAAATTTGTAAAAGGTATAATATCAGTTATGTAATGGTCCGTTGGGGCTTCTTCCAAAATTATCTTGGTGGTGACGAAGGAAAATGGCAGTGGATGTTAAGAATAGCTTCACAGACTCTGGAAGGAACTGTCTATGCTATTGATGTAGCCAGTATTTGGGATGAGGAGCAATATAAAGTGACCAAGAACTTTTTTGATACAGTTTTATGGAAGATGTTAATGACAGGTGAGCCATACATTGACGATGAGAGAACATATAGCACGACATCAGGTCAACAAGTTTCTGGAAAGGAGATAATTCAGAATGGTGGGTTTTATAGGGCGATGTGGTCGAGAATAACGAATCCTGATGATAACGATCAATATAAAACAGTAGAAGGACATGATTGGGATTATTATAATCCATCAGAGATGGGCCCAAAAACAAGCCTACCAATGGGCTCATATACGGTAGTAGATGTAGATACATATCCAGGAGATGGTAGTTCAGGAGACATGTTAAAATTCTTTGATCAAGCATTTTTTTCAAAATACAGGTTAATGAAGGTATACAAGGTAAATTATGAGAAAGCCGATTTAAGATTCAACATAACACAAGTTGATTTATATAATAATAGCGTGGCTTACTTGTGGATAGAGAATACTGGTGAAAGGATTTTTGATATAGATACAATAGAGATAGAGGGAAATACGCCAGCGAGTATAATAAAATTAGAGGGTAATGGAACCACCGATCTAGATAATATATATCCGGGTAAATCGGTGAGAATTAGAGCTTCGGAATTTGGATCAATAAATTATAATGAGACATATAATGTTAAAGTAAAGATAAAGGATTCATCAATTCCATCAAACACATATGAAAGAAGTGTAAGCGTGGTTTCTGAAAGAGTCCCCGAATACAATATGACGATTTTGGAATCAAGTGTTTATTTATTTGGGAATAATTCAATAATATTTTCAGTTCAGAATACAGGAGAAGATTACTTATCAATTGATAATATAGATTTAGATGGAAACATTGGAAGCTCGTTTATTACAGAGGATTCTACTACTATTGTAGCGCCTGGAGAAATAAAAAGATTTGTAGTAGATACAACAACAATGGAACCGCAACCGAATATGACAGTAGGGATCAAATATTCAACATTAAAAATAAACAGTGATTCTCCAAGCAATTTATCCATAGAGTTTTACAATCTTAGTGTAGTGTCCCCAATATATTGTGCTCATATAGTAAATTTGACAGCGTGGGCAAATGAAACAATAGAATTTGGAATAAAGAATAATGGTTTTTATGATTTAATCCTAGATCATATTTATATTGACGGTTTAATTTGGGATTCATATATCACACCGAATCCCCATAATTTACAAATAAATAAAAATGAAATACAAGAATTTAGGTTCTATACCACGCCAGATTTGTTCAATGTAAATGATTCAGATATCATTACAATGAATGTTACTGTGAAATTACCTGTTAATCAGACATTGGATGAAATAAATTGTAGATTATATGGAAACTATCTGGTTGAGAACGATTGGTCGAGATATAACCTAACAATAAAACCTGTCCATTCATATTCAAATGAAACGTTAATAGTGAATTTAACAAATACAGGAACTGATGATTTAACAATATCAGAGTTCAAGGTATTAAAGAACAATACAAACACGTGGTTTAAGACATATAATTTTAATAAGACGATTGGTGGGCAGAATACATTATCAGCTGGAGAGTCAGCATTATTTAGAATAGAATCCAGTTTAAACCTAAATTATACAGACTATATCAATATATCAGTAAATACCTTAGAAGGTGCATGGGCTAATCTTAGAGATCAGCTTTCTATGACAGAAAAAACAGGAAATATATCAATATCATGGAGTTTGGCATATCAAAATAACGATACAGTTTATTTCAATATAACAAATAATGGAAATAATAACGTAACAGTTAAAAATATTTACTTTAATGGCGAAGCTGCGGAGGAATTTAGTCCGATTGATAATAAATATAAAGAACTTGCTATATCATATAATACAATTTCATCAGGAGCAACACAGATGTTTAAAGCTGTGATAAAAGATTCCCAGATGGCAAGTATCATTCCTGGAGGTTATTTGATTTTGAATGCAACTACATATGAAGGTGCTACAGATGCAAAACAAGTCTCATGGGCATATAATATGAATTATACAAAGATATATGCATTCAATAACGATACAATAAAGGTTATAGTGAAAAATATAGGTGTTGGAAATATTTCAATTAATTCATTCTATGTAAACAATACATTATGCAATTGGACAGTAATTTCTGGAACAGTCTTCCTTAAACCAAATGAATTTGCAGAGTTCTTGCTAAATACGACCGCTGATGTAAATAATACAATAAATCTCAACTTTTCAGATAGAGTTGATGTAAAGGTGGTAGCAAATTACTCATCAAGTATGGAAAACATTACATATACGTACGAGAATTTATTTGTGCTGGATGTAGATTATAACATCACGATTTTAGAGAGGTATCCATATACATACGCGTTTGATAATGGAACATTGAATGATGCAAATGATACAATATATATTTCAGTAATGAATACAGGAGGATATGGAATTACAGTGAAAAATATTACAATAAATGGTGTTTTAAGGAACTTTACAATTGTAGGTAATACATCAACCGACTATACAATAGAACCATACGAGATAATAAAGTTAGTAAATTCGACCAATTTGGGACTGGATTTAAATGCAACTGAAAAAATAAAAATTAATGTTACAACAAACTCAACAATTGGAAGTAATTATGTGTGGGACGATGCGACAATCATAGTATGCTATACTACAGCGAATGTAACATTACTGTATAAAAACAATGAATCTTATGTAGATGCAGATACAGATTTGATCTATTTAAATCTTACAAATTATGGAAACGAAATATTAGTATTAAAGACCGGAAGTATTTATATTAATAATACAATTGATTTCATGGAAAGATACAATGTACAATTCGGTATTGCAGAAATAGAGCTCCGACCAGGAGATAACGTATTATTAAGCATAGATATACATAATTTAGGTCCATTCATATCACCATTACCAAATGCAGGTGATATTGTAAAAGTCACATTAGTATGGAAGGTAGAAGTGGTATATATAAATGCAATTTAACATAGGAAATACCTAATTAAGAAGAAGATAGTGAGAGTTAGATTAAATAAACTTAAATTTTTTATTTTTTTAATATTTCTTGTTTTTTATTTTAATTATTCTAATTTATCCTGGTTATTCCTACTTATCTTAGTTATTTCTATTTCTATTTATGTTAGTTTAATTTCTATATGTAGAATTAAGTTCATAATGAGTTAGAAAAAAAAGATTCATGATTAGAAAATTCTTAAAAAGATGGGAAGGTAATTCCAGAGGAAAATGAAAAGTAAAAGCTTAGAAATCAGTAAAAAATAAA
>CAZYEE010000035.1:12210-19664 GCA_964646355.1 uncultured archaeon
TTTGTGGTTGCAGAGGGTATTTTATTGATCTACTTCTCCAGGAGTAACTGGATCACCACATTCTCGACAGAATGAGGCTCCTTCGGGAAGTTCAGCTCCACATTTATCACATTTAAGTTCTTGACCACATCTATGGCAAAATATTTCTTCCTCGGAAACAGATTCGTGGCATGCAGGACAAACCCGTTCTTGTGGAGGCACTTCTTTTTTGACTTCAAATTTTTCGACCCTATCGCCACAATTAGAACAGAAATTAGAACCAGGTAATATTGGTGCTCCACATTTATCGCATTTTAACTCTATTCCGCAATGTGGGCAAATTTTATCTTCTTCAGAGATTGTTTTTCCACAACTAGGACAGTGTAATTCCTGTTTTTCCTCAACTTTTTCTACTAATTCTTCCTTTTTTTCTTTATCCAGCTGACTATAACGTATTAAATCATCCCAAAAACGGATAGTGGTCGCTTTTACTCTTAATCTCCCACAGCTATTACACTTAAAGGTAATTTTTTTCCTTCCGCCATAATAATACCAATAGGCATAAGGATTTGTTGGTGGATATGTAAGTCCAATAATATTATCTTTATTTATTGCACCACAAACGTCGCAAGTAAAAAATGCATGACTGACATCGTCTATCCACTCATCTTTTTTAGTGAGATCTAAAATTATTTTCGTTGTAGTTTTGCATTTTGGGCACCTATTTGCTAAGACCAGACTATTACCTTTTGGTATTGCTTTAATAATAGACATTAGCTGCCCATTGCCACATTTAGGACAAATTAACTTACTTGACATTATTACTCATCCTATTTTCGAATATTAATTTATTATATCGACATGTTTTCTGATAATAAATATGAAGTTTTGAAAATAAATAGATTTGTAATTCAAATAAATAGATTTGATTTAAAATCATTAGATTTGTAATAGTCAATAAAAATTAGAAAATTAATCTATAATAAAAGCAAGCAATTTTGATATTTAATATTATACTTATAATAAAAAATTTGTATAGATTAGAAAAAATCTTCTATTTTTATATGGAACCCGATATAGTTATAATAATTAAGAGGGATTAATTGAAAATATTTTTATTTCATAAAATATAATGTAATAAAAAATAATAAGTAGATAAGCCAAATTACGCTGAAGATATAATAAGATGAGGAATTGAGAAATATGAGCCAGCTACATAGTTTTGGAGAGATACCAGACGATTCAAGGACAAAATACTACCTACCATTATCAAGATACGTATATAAAATTTTTAGACATTTTGGTCTTGACTATATGAAAGAAGTTCAGAAAAAGTTTCGACAGGTACAGTATGATATAACAGCTGCAAGATGGGAGAATATGATTTATACAGGAAAAAAAATTGTATCAGGAGAGATGAGCGAGGAGGACGCAAAAAAGAGCATACTATACACGGTACCGCATATTATAAGCGTGAGATCCGATTTACAAGTAGGCACAAATAAATTGATGTATGGAGATTCGGCTGATGTAAGTTTTGCAATAATAGACGATTATACTTCAGAAATACAATTTGTATTTAATGGACATCTAGAATCTGGAGTTCCTTGGGATTGGTATTTAGCTGGACTTGATGACGAATTATTAGAAAGACGCCATATGAAGTTTGGATGGAAAATAAAAGAAATTCCAGCAAAAACAAAAACACTTTCTAAAGCGGCAAGTATATTATTGGATGTTTTAATGGATATTCGAAATGAAAGAAGACCACAATGGAAAAATTCAAGATATTGGGTTTGTATGGCATGGGCCTCAGCGATGTATAACATGTTTTCTGAACTGTCGAATTATGAGATGCTTGGTAATATATATGATGGTCTAAATGCAAAATTTAAGTATAAATTACCAGATTATTATTTTTTGTATTATCCATTACCCCCATTATTCAGCAGTATAGTATATATGCCCAGGCCAAAGTTTCAAACAACATTAGCAGGGCTTACATCTTCACATAAGTTAGTTACTTCGACAATAGAAGATAAGGCATTACAATGGTTGAAGTCCGATTTGCCGGAGATGTATGAACTGGTGTATTTACATCAATGGAAGGAAGGGATACCAATACCGGCTATCTCATTGAATACCAAGATTCCAGAACATTATAAGAAATTGCTTGATAAAAATGAGAATATAGTTAGAACAGTGCCAGAGGGATCGAAGTGTACACTTGAAAATTTGGATATACCTGAAGAAGAGGCATTCAGAGGTTATATTTTAGATATAGATCATGAAAGTCCATTAAATACAAAAATAACACCAGAACAAAAAATAGCATGCGGAATGGGGCACAAGAC
The DNA here is from genome assembly GCA_964646355.1 of uncultured archaeon. Taxonomy (GTDB): domain Archaea; phylum Asgardarchaeota; class Lokiarchaeia; order Helarchaeales; family HEL-GB-B; genus HEL-GB-B. The sequence continues at coordinate 14,544 of CAZYEE010000035.1, forward strand.
TAAATTTTTTAAATAAATTAGCCTTAAATCTTTAGAAAATAGAGATTATATGTAGAAAAAGAAACAAAAAAAATATCAAAATTGAAAAGTCTATTTCATTTTTCTTTTTAGAGAAACATAGTTAGAAATTTAAAAAAATCAAAAATGTTTATAAATAATCGGTTGAGAAAATAAATTGTATATCAATTTAAAGAGCTTTTGATAGACAATAAATTAGAACGGTGATTGTATAGATCTAGATAAAATTGGAATATGTCCCAAGTGTTCTTTGCCAAAAGAGATATGTATTTGCAGCTCATTGGTAAAAGAGGATTCGTTTATAAAAATAAGAATGGTAAAACGGAGATATGGAAAAAAAGTGACAATAATAGAAGGGCTTGACGAGGATACTAATTTAGAAGAATTAACAAATAAATTAAAAGCAAAATGTGCTTGTGGAGGGACTGTTAAAGACAATATTATTGAACTACAAGGTGATCAGAGGTCAAAAGTAAAACAAGTGCTAATAAAAATGGGCTATGATAAAAACAACATATTAGTCCAATAAAAAATTTCACAAATAATTGAAGGATCTTTAAAAGAGCTGCATTATTGGTAAGGATAAATTAGGAATTAAATAAAGGTTGAATTAGATATAAAACGTTTAATAGCAAGTATTGAAATAAATTGGTTAATGAGGTAATTAAAAAATGTATAAATGTGCTCAATGTAAAAAGGAACTTACTTTATCTGAATTACAAAAATTACCGAGCCTAAAATGCTTATATTGTGGTTATAAGATATTATATAAAATTAGACCACCAGTTGTAAAAAAGATTAAAGCGAGATAAAGATATAATAAGATTATAACTATTTTTAATTATTTTAAACCTTTAATAATTTTAGAACCAAAATTATTTGATTTCTATAAAAATTCGATTTCTTTACAGAATATGCTAATATATATTCTACCAAGTAATTATTTATTATTCTTTTTTTTAACCAAAAGTAGTTTTTATCAAAAAGAATCTCTTAAAGAATTTTTTAATTCAAATTATTAAAGAAAAAGAAATTAAATTGATTAAAATTGATTAAAAATTTGATTTAATTTCTTAGATTATTTAGAAAAATTAGAAAATTATGAGATAGGTTTAAGATTTTTAAGTATATCAAGTGGATTAATTTTATGCGAATTTAATGCTAGGTCAGAAATTGGGTCAAATCCCAGGATAATAGCAATCAATTCGCTTATATGGAGTACTGGGATAGATAATTCTAGATCTTTTTCAACTTCTAGAGAGAATTGGCAATTTTCAAGAGTTGACATACAAAACGGGCATATTGTTACAATTAAATCAGGTTCGACTTCGGCAAGGCTTCTCATTTTTTGATAACTAACTTCAAGTGAGAGATCTGGGTTAATATTTCTTTGAATAATACCCGCGCCACAGCAGCAATCACGTTCTGTATAAAGAGTGGGAGTACCGCCACATTTTTCGACTATTTTTTCAATAAGATCGGGAAGAAGTGGATTAGTGATGATATTTTCGGGGTGAGTTCTTAAGTAATTACAGCCATAATGACTGGCAATTTTTAGCCCAGATAGATCGATTTTTCTATATTTAAGTATTTTAGGTAGAATTTTATAATATAATTCCAGGATATGGATGATAGTGAAATCATCATAAACTTTATAGTTAATTTTTGATAGAATTTCTTCTACCTTCATTCGAATTTCTGGTTTCTTAAGATTTTGGACTGCATGGGTGAGTGTTGCAAAACATCCATTACACTCAGTAATTATATTTTTAATGTGAAGGTTTTCAACGATGCTTAGATTTCGAGCCATTATGGTAGTCATTTGGAGATCGTTCTCCAGATTTGAATAGTAAAGTGGGTCAGTACAACATGTTTGTTCATCAGAAGTTAAGATTGTGAATCCGAGAATCTTCAAGGATTTTCTTGTTGCGGCTTCAACCCCTGGATATAGGCTATTAATAGTGCAGCTCCTAAAAAGATACACTTCTCCAGATTCAGGTATTAAATCATATTTATTTTTATATTTTAACTGTTCTTGCATTATTCTTCATTCCCCTCGACGATTGATTTCATGAATTCACGAGTACATATATCTAAAAATTCTTTACTTTTTGAATTCAAACCGGTTTCATCTAAAATAAATTTCAATTCACTCATAGTTTTTTCAGATATTTTAAATTCTTTAGGAAGTCCAAGTTCTTCCCTAAGGTTTTTGTTAAGCCGGCCGGTAATTATCCCATGTTTTAAAAAGCTCGTGAGGATGTCGGACATATATTTTAAGTATTTACAACCTTTACCTGATTGTAAAGCAAGATTTCTTAGAATTAATATAAGTTTTTTAATTTGAATATTCTTTGGACATTTGATAGTGCAAAGTCCACATAGAAAACATTTCCATATTTCATCACTATTTATTAATTCATCTTTATTACCATAGAGAATTTTCTGGATTATTTGACGAAAATTAAAATCGGTATTAGCTGCTGCAATGCAATCTCCAACACATTTTCCGCAAGTCATACAATCAATAAATGGTCCGATATCTTCTGTATTTAATATTTCATCATAAAAGCTTAATTCTGATTCTTTCACTTTGCTTTCAACTTCAGCCATATAATCACAAAAGAAAATTTGATTTTAAGGATTTTTAAATAATAAAGTAAATTTTTCTGGTATGTATTTCTTATTTTGGCCAGATATTAACTTTTTTAAAAAGTTCTACAATTGTATCAGGATAGGAATAAGAGGGTAGATCTTCGTATTTACACCAGAGTAGTTGTTTTGCGTCATCAGATGGTTTAGGATCGCCTTTAAATGAGGTCGCTAGATAATCGAGTATCACAAAATGGTATTTTATTCTATTATTATCATCATAAATAATTTTATTAACTATATCGATTAATGGCCCTATTTCAACTTCAAGGGAAGTTTCTTCAAGAGTTTCTCTTTTTGCTGTATATTCAGGCTTTTCATTATATTCTACTATACCACCTGGAATTGACCATTTATCTTTATCGGGCTCTGAAGCTCTTTGAATGATCAATACCTCTGAATCATCTCGCAAGATGATAGTTCCTACACCTAGAATGGGATATATGGGATATTTTCGTTGATTTTCCATTAATATCACTTAATAATAATCTAGATTAAATGTAAATAAAACTGAATATTTTTATGATAATTTAATTCGACAAACTTTAAAAATAGTCCTTTCGAATTTAGATTATAGCTTGATGCAAAAACAATCGGTGATAATATGATAAGTGATTTTAAACCCGAACTATTAAAGACGGGAACAACAACAGTTGGTATTATAATAAAAGATGGAGTAATTTTAGCCACCGAATCACAAGCTACAGCTGGATATTACGTGGCAACTAAAAAAGCCGATAAATTATTTAAGTTGATGGACAATATGGGCATTACAATTTCAGGTGGTGTCGCAGATTGTCAAGCATTAGTAAAATTACTTCAAGCTCTTTTAAGATTACGAGAATTGGAGTTTAATGAGTTAGTTTCAGTTAATAGTGCTGTTTCCCTATTATCTTCATTAATGTTTCAAAACAGACTATTTCCGTATTACTCAATGCTAATAATAGGTGGATATGATAAAACAGGACCACACATATATAGTATGGACTTTTTTGGATCGATTCTGGAAGAAAAGAAATTTGTAAGCATTGGATCTGGTAGTGTAATAGCGATAGGAGTGCTAGAAGCTGATTGGAAAGAAAATTTGTCCGAAACGGAAGGAATTGAACTTGTTAAAAATGCAATAGAGAGTGCACGTAGGCGGGATTCCGCTTCTGGTGGAGCATTTCAAATTGCAGTTATAGATAAAAAGGGTTTCCGATTTGTCAAGGAATAATAAATAATAAAACTCTTTTTTATATGCAATACTGTTTTTAAGAATTTTGTAACTTGTATATTAAGTGATTAATTTTTTATGTTATTTCTTACAATTTATTTTAAGATTTAGATCCATAATTTTCCTAAATATTCTTATTTTTTATACAAATTCTAGTCATTATGAGCTTTTACAAATTTTTGGTACCTAAAATTGAATTGAATATATCGATTGTACATACTTATGAAGAGGAAATCTCAGAGATTATAGGAGTAAATTCTGATGAATATTTAGAAAGTACTGCAATCTGTTATTTTTCGGAGACTGATATCAATGAATTAGGAATAAAGGAAGGTACTAATGTAAAGGTAAGTACAAAATGGGGAAGCGTTGTACTTAAAGCTCTAAAATCACCATATACTACTAAGGGTACAGCTTTTATTCCAAGAGGAATTTGGGCATGTCAAATCATACCTAGTGATTTAAAAGAAGATGGGTCTTTAAAATTAAAGAATTTTCAAGGATTTGTTGAAAGTACAGATGAAAAAATTAAGACATATAAAGAAATATTGGAGTTATATAAAAAATAGTTTTATAAGTGATAGTTATGGTCAAGAAACCCTCAGTCATGGATGTATATAAACTGTTGCCGAAGACTAATTGTAAAAAATGCGGATTACCTAATTGTATGGGTTTTGCGATGAATCTAGTTGGACAAAAAATTTCTCTGGATAAATGTACACCTCTATTTGAGGAGCCAAAATATGCTGCCAACTTAAAAAAATTACAAGAGATGTTCCCAAAAGAAGAGATTGAAGGCGAAGGCGGTATACTCTTAGATCCAGATAAATGTACAGGGTGCGGAAATTGTGTAGTAGCATGTCCGCCTAATGCAAGATTATGTGCGGAATGTAAAGTTGGAGAAGGACCGCCAAAAGATTTCACCGACTTGATCTTTAAGATAAAAAATGGAAAAGCAGAAGTTATTAACCAACATAAATGCAGGAGGTTTGAACCACCTATTTTGGCATGTAGAGTCTGTGAAACATATTGTTTTGGAGACGCTATTAAAATTGTAGGATTTGTCAAAGGTGAATAAAAGGGAGTGATTGAATGAGTGATAAAAAAGATAGATATTTATGCTGTGGGTGTTCCTTATTTTGCAACGATGTAGAACTAAATATAGAAAATAACCAGATAAAAGATACTTTTAATTGCTGTGGAAGAGCTCATACCATTTTTCAAGGGTTAAATTC
>CAZYEE010000036.1:0-19510 GCA_964646355.1 uncultured archaeon
CAATACATATAGAGCTACATTTTATTAAATAGATTATATTTTTTTCTACTACTTATAATATAATTTTTAAATAATCTTATATAAAGTTCATTAAACAGAAGTATAAAATCTCTATTATTCAAATCTAGAATGACAAAATTTTATAAAATAAAATAGAACAATGAATACACTCTAAAAAAATAACTATGATAATATTAACTTTAATTTTAAATAGAATGATTTTAGATTTTAATAATAAGTATTAAGTATCAAAATATAGAAAAAAAAGTTAAAGAGCCGTTTTAAATATTTATTAAAAATACAAAATAAAACAATAAAAAACCTTAAACTTGTAATAAAATTTCAAGTTAAAAATGAGGTCTTGAATAAAATATGACAAATAAAACAAATAGTAGGGTATTAGTTTTTTTAAAGCCAGATTGTACTGTTAGAAGAGCCGTAAGTGCAAAGGTCATAAAGAGTTTTTATGAAGAAGGTTTTAAAATCGTTGCATTCAAAGAGGTTCAAGTTGATCAGAAACTTGCAGAAAAACATTATGAGGAACATAAAGGAAAGTTCTTTTATCCATGGTTATGTAAAATGATTCAATTTTCACCTGTAATTGCAATGATTATGGAAGAGGATCCAAATAGGATTAGAGAGTTTATTGGGGAGACATTTTGCCATAAAGCCGATAATTGTACATTGAGAGGAAAATATGGAATTTGGGGCGGTGTAAACTCAATTCATGCATCAGATAGTTTAGTTAGTGCTGAAAAAGAGTTAGAATTATGGCAGAAATATATAGATTTAATACCTGAAGGTACTCAAGTTTATAAGAAAATTGAGGAATATATTAACAAATGGGATGGTGAAATAAAAACAGATCTTCAAAAAGTAAGAGAAATATGTAATGAAATAAAATCTAATCCAGATAAAAAAGATTTTTATAAAGAAGAACTTAAGAAATATTTATGGCACGATTGTAAAAATTGTGAATATATAGATTCAAAAAAATTTGACGAATTTTTGGACATTATAATTGAAAATTGTTTATTATGATTTATATTTTATTTTATATGACTAATTTTTAGTTTTATATATTAATTTTTATTCTTTTATGCTCATCCATTAAGTTAATATTGTAAAGAATATAAGAATATTACAAACTTTTTATTTGGAATCTATTTTGAATCAGAAAAATAACCAGAGTGATTTTTATGAAATATTCAGCGATTTTTAAAAATAGCCTTAAAAGAAGGTTTATAATTTTATTAATTATTCTATTAAGTTCTATATTTACAATTAACTTAATGAGTATTCCACAAATTTATATTAAAACAGGATCAACTATCAGTAAGCCTGAGGATATCTCAAATATTCCTTTAAAAGTTTCTGAATTCAATAACAACCATAGTATAATGGGCCAAGGTGATAAGCTTAAATCGATTATTACAAGTAATGCTACATATAATATGATGGGAAAAATTGAAGATATAGAGAACGACCCTGAGAGAGAATATAGTTTTACAATTGATAACCATAATTGGAATCTAACAAGGAATAATTTTACAGTTGATAACATAAAAGCTAATTCTACATATTATATCGTAGATAATTATCCGACAAAGATAATTGAGAATGATTTTTTTAATATGTATATATGGATGTCAATAAAAATACCTGTAAGTTGTATTGTAAATGAGGTATTGATATTTGTTCAAGAAATTAATATTTCAGGGCCTGAATGGACAATAGTTTCGTATAATGCCACAAGAGATCCTGTTACGTTTTTAGTTACTCCAGATTCTCCTATTGCATTATTATCGCAGAAAATAGCCTATGACCCAAATTTACCAGATGATAATCAGAAACGGGCTGCGCATTGGGAATCATTTGAATGTGATAATACAAACGCAAATGCTATATTGAATATAAATAATACATATAGGGATACTTATGGAAATGGATATTATTTTATTTGTGTAATTATGCCACGAAAAACTAACATCTTTGATTCTAGATATACTTACATAAATTTAGATGAAAATGACATAGATAATGGTTATTTGTATGCAGGAGTTCCAGGAAATATTCAAGCATTAAAGGCAGATTTATGTATGATTGTAGATATATCGCCAATCAATAATAGGCCAAGACCAACAGATATTGGGCTTGGGGTTGAAAATAAGTTCAGACCAGATCCAAGAATTGATATAATAGAAAATGAAACCTCTCAAGAAGTAGGTTATATTTATAACACAACGTTTGAAAATAAGATTATAGCACAGAATTTTACCTTTGATCAAGAGGGAGTATTAAACAATATAAGTTTATATTTGAAGTTTAATAATTCTAATTTATATGAAAATGTAATTTATTTAGGTATAGTAGCAGATAAAGGCTATGGATTTCCAGTAATAGACGAAGATAACCCAGTAATAGATGTAGGAGTGGCATTTTTCCAGAGTACCGGTTTGACAGAGCAGTGGGTCACATTTATAATGTTTGAGCAACCAAGATTAAAGAAAGGAATGTATTGGTGGCTTTTATTTGCAAATACAACCGCAGGTACGAATATCACTGCTATGGGATATGATGATACAAATGGTGATAGCGCAGTAGCCTTAAATGGAACAATATTTTCTAATAGCACAGTAGATTGGGACTTAATTAACTATGATTTTGCGTGTAAAATAGGGTGGCATCCAGGGAAGGAAGTTTTACCATTCAAAGATATTACATTCTCTTCGACCAATCTCACAATCGAAAGTCAATATGTGAATAAAACTAATGCACTGAGGAACATTACGGGAACATATGGTCGATATGTAGTAGCAGCACAAAATTTCACAGTACCAGGAAAGGGTGGATTATTAAAAAATATAACACTTCGATTAAAAAGTACATACAAATACGTTGTTCTTCAATTGATAATATATCCAGATAATGGTACAGGAAATGGGCCAGATTTATGGAATCCAGTCATGTATACCATTACATGGATTATGACTACAAATGAAACATGGCAGGTATTTGAATTTAATTACTCAAACGGTATAGATGGAGGAATGTATTGGTGGATGCTTATTGCATATACAAATACAACGGATCCTCAAAATAATGTTACGATTTATGGAATTGGTGATTCAATAAATGGGAATAATGCAATTGCATTGAATGGAAGTGCTTTGGATATGGTGTGGTATTTCAATGAACTACCAGTAGATTATGCTTGTATTATCGGATGGGAACGAACACCAAAAGGTTTATGGTTTAATGATACAAGGTTATATCCGAGTAAGGATGGATTATACCATTATAAAATAAAATCGAGATGGATGGGTGAAGTTTCGTTTGAATTAAGAGTGGAGAATACAATAGAATCATATCAATATATTGATTCAAGTTATACTTATGATTACAATACGAATAGATTTATCCAATGGAATATATCAACCGAATTGACAATACCAAGCGGCTTTGAAGAATCCACCTTAAATATTTTTAAACCTTATGATTGGAAGGTCATGAATGTTAAAAAGGGTGCAAGTGATTATACAAATTATCAAGTAAATCCAAACAATAAATCACTATTAATCTGGGGAATAGAAAATGGTTCTTGGTCCGTTTATTTCAGAAGTATAAATTACCAAGGCAATATTACGATATTTAAAAAGGTTGGGTTAAATTATATTGCAGTTTCAGAAATACAAATATACGATAATATTACAATTAATGTCTCAATAGCAGGACAAAAATCCGGGATTGTTAGATTAGGAATTTATTATCCCTACCCGAATAACTTTACGCATTATGAAGATTTAGGATATCTGGATATTAATGGTAATGCGACGTTTACATGGAAACCTGAATTAGATCCTCTTGCGATTGGAGGTACTTATTCAATAGTTAGTGAATGGAATAATGGAACTGAAGCTTCATTTTTAAGTACTACATTAATAATATTACCAAATCCAACGAATTTATCAATATTCGAGAATATGAGTAGATTTCCATATATTGATGATGCAACTCAGACTTTAATAATAAAATTTAACGATTCTATAAGAGGGTATGGCATTGAAGGTGCAATAATTAAAGCGAATATTATTGGAATAAAAAACAAATCATTAGAATGGGATGATTTATATAGTCTCACCCAAAATATATCGAAAAAAGGATTTTATAAGATAAAAATTGATACGACAGGTTTACCTATCAATGATTCATATAAGATATCTATCCAAGCTTCAAAAATAGGCTATTGTACTGGAATCCTACAAAATATAACTCTAAAGATTAAGCCAGTTCCCGTTACTCTTACTTCTGACATAAACACAATTACGCAATATATAGACGAGGATATAAGTTTTAAATGCAGTTTTAAGGACACATTCCATAGCATCGATATTGATTGGGCAACTATGAGATACAAAATAATAAATACATCCATAGAGGGTCTAATGTCATTATCAATGCCTGGAGAAAGTATATATGAGTCAGGAGCAATAACATTGACTGATGTTAATATAACGGGGAATAAGCAATTCAAAATAAATATTACTGCAACAGCTGAAAATTGTAGTAGTGCATCAATATTGATAAATTTGACTGTTAAAGCAAAAACACAAACAGAAATAAGGTTAAATCCAAGCTATCCAATTCCTAAAGAATTAATAGAGGGGCAGTCATTAACGCTTAGCGTTTTTCTAATAAATAAATCAAGTGGACTCGGTATCTCAAATAAAACAATAGTATTTTCATTTGGAGGTAAAATATCTCAACGCATCGCTAATACGGATGATAATGGAATGGCGTTAATTGAAATAGTAATACCAAATGGAATTGATTCTTTAGATGTGTTTATAGAATTTGAGGGCTCAATAGAATCATATAATACGGCATATTCATCTCCAATTACAATTAATATAATTTCAAGATGGGAATATATTGGAAGAATATTATTATGGATCGTGATCGGTGTAGCTGCAGTTGTTTCAGTATTATTAGTTCATAAATATGCAATTGCTAAACCCAGAAAAGCTAGGAAAATTAAACGCTTGACAAAAATTGCGAATAAATTCAGGGATATAGCAAATTTACAATTTTTAATGGTCATACATAAGCAGGCGGGCGCATCTATCTTCAACTATGCAATGGGAGAGACTGAATTTGATCCCGTTCTTGTTAGTGGATTCTTTACCGCAATAGGAGCGTTTGAAACAGAACTATCAAAGAAACATGAAAAAGAAGAAGTAGGACGCGGTTTTGAATTGAGCTATTCAAAATATAAAATATTAGTAATGGACGGTGAATTAGTAAAATGTGCATTAATTACTGAATTTGTTCCTTCTCAAGAAATAAGGCAACAACTTCAAGAATTTTTAGAAAGATTTGAACAGGTTTATCGAAATGAATTGATCAATTTCAGAGGCAATGTAAATGTATTCAAAACAGCTGGAGATCTTGTAAAAGATTGTTTCGAATTAGAACTTACATATCCACAAGTATTTACTGATGCCGGTCTAAGATATCTTGAACTAATAAAGAAAAATAAACCTATAAAGGATCTTACTAAACTGGAAATAGCATTGATTAAGATTATGGATAGTATTATGAAGACTAGAGGTACCAATTACTTCTTTATGCCGCTAGTTATTTCAATGGCTCAAGCAGCAAGACCCGAACAAGATGTAGAAATAATAGGTGCATTATATAATTTATATCAGAGAAAAATAATCACACCAGTTGAATTTAAATAGCATAGCTATTTTTTAATTTAATTTATTTTTATATTACTTTAATCCTTCTATTTTCCTTAACTTTTTTTATACTAATTGCATTTATTATTATTTTTAATAAATTTACTCATAAGATTTATTAATTTTCAAGTTATAGACACATTTAATAAGTTAAATATAATAAATCAAGAACTTTCTTCTGTTAAATCTTTAATTTAATATATAGTTTATTTGGAAATAAGTTTTAGAATATTTAGAATTAAGTGTGAAAAATATGGCTGATAGTACAAAAGGTTATGAAAGGTCTCCTATTGTAGTAATAATGGGACACATTGATAGTGGTAAAACCAGTATCTTGGACAAAATTCGGAAAACGTCGGTTCAATTAAGAGAAGCTGGTGGGATCACTCAGCACATTGGAGCAAGTTTTTTTCCTACAGAAACGATAATAGAAATATGTGGAAATTTATTAAAATCGATGAACATCAAATTAGATATAAGTGGATTATTAATAATAGACACACCAGGACATGAAGCATTTATGAATTTAAGGAGACGAGGAAATTCAGTTGCGGATATTGCTATTTTAGTAATTGATATCAATACAGGATTTCAAGTCCAAACTTATGAATGTATAAAGATATTAAAAGAACGTAAAACTCCATTTTTGATAGCAGCAAATAAGCTAGATAGAATACCGGGCTGGAAAAGTATGAATAAACCATTATTAGAAACGATAGCAGCCCAACCGGATTATGTCCGGAAAGAAATTGATAAAAGGATTTATGAAATAGTCGGTGAATTATCTGAGGAAGGATTTGATTCTGAAAGGTTTGACAGAATAACGAATTTTGCAAAAACTGTTGCAATTATCCCTACCAGCGCCAAAACTTTCGATGGTATTCCAGAACTTTTAATGGTCTTATCTGGATTAACGATGGCATATTTAAAAAACAGATTGAGTGTCACTCTAGGAAATGGAAGAGGAACAATTCTAGAAGTAAAAGAGGAGATCGGTTTGGGTACAACAATAGATACAATTCTATATGATGGAGTAATAAGACAGAATGATACAATAGTAGTCGGAGGAAAAGAAGGATCGATCGTTACTAAAGTCAAGGCATTATTAGTACCAAAACCATTAGATGAGATTAGAGATCCAAGAGAAAAATTTAAACAAATAGATAAAGTAGTTGCTGCAATGGGAGTTAAAATTGTATCACCTGATTTAAAAGATAAAGTAGTTGCTGGTGCACCTGTAATAGTTGCTAATAATGAAGAAGAAATTAAACAAGCTATAGAAGAAATTGAATCTGAAATGCAACAATTGATAATTAGTACAGAAAATATGGGAGTTGTATTAAAAGCCGATACATTAGGCTCGCTAGAAGCCTTGGTTAATTATCTCAAAAATAGAAATATACCAATAAGATTAGCAGATGTAGGTAACGTATCAAAAAGGGATGTGGTTGAAGCAAATATTGTGAAGCAAAAAGATCCTACATTGGCAGCAATTCTTGCATTTAATGTAAAAATATTACCAGATGCAAAAGAGGAATTGCTTGAAAATGACATAAAATTATTCGAAAATAAAATAATATACAAATTGATAGAAGATTTTGAATACTGGCATAAAGAAGAAGTAAATAAAATTATTTCTTTAGAGCTTAAAAATATGGTCCTACCCGCCACAATTCAATTCTTGCCAGGATATACATTCAGAAAATCTTCTCCAATAATAATAGGTGTTCGAGTATTAAATGGTAGGCTTACACCAAAACAGACATTAATAAATAAGGAAGGACGAAAAATTGGGGTAATACAACAAATTCAAGATAGGGGCGAAAATATTTCTGAGGCAACTGAAGGAATGGAAGTAGCTATTTCGATTAGAAGCCCATATACGGTAGGAAGACAATTAAATGAGGGTGATATTTTGTATATAGATATGTCAGAATTTAATTTTAAAACACTACTTGATAAATTCAAGGATCAACTATCTGAAAGTGAATTAACCGCACTTAGAGAATTAGCAAAAATAAAACGAGAATCTAATAAATTCTGGGGACTTTAATATTTCATTAATTTTATTACACTTTTAAAGGTCTATTATAATTAGTTATTGAATAAATAATTAAAAATTTTATACAATTGAAATTATTTAATATAAAACTAAATTTAGGATTGATTAATGTTAGATTTAACTTAAATACTATGAATTATAATACAAAAAGACAATTATTCAGCTTGTGGTTTTTCTTCTGGTTTCGGTTCAGATTCGACTTCAATTATTGGTTTAGTACCGTATTTAGTAATAACCATGTTTATTTGGACTATATCTTCGTTAATCGTATTACCACGAACAGTTTTGCGTCTTCTTAGTCCTTTTCTTTTTGGTCTATAACCAACACCTTTTTTTATAAGAATTCTTTTTCTAACAGGGCCTGGAATATCTTTACGCATAGGAAATCCGTCTTTATCACTGCCACCTGTTATTTTGAAGATGTATTTTGAATCATAACCCAATAAATTTCCGGGTATCTCATCTCCAATTTTATGGCCCAACAAGCTTTTAAATTTTGTATCATCGATTTGAATTTGTATAGATCGGCCTATTTTTGGATCGGATATTACAACATTAACTTTAAATTTTGAGGAGCTCATTGATTTGTCACCTTTTTAATTCATTCTTATTCAGACTTTTATTTAGATTTTTATTTTTTTGTCATATTATTAAGATTACATATAAATTTTTACATTTTATGGAAAAATTTTTGGTTAACAATATCTTTAAACTATTTTGATCCCTTGCTTTTAGTAGGACGGTTCTTGAATTCGGTATAGCCACAGAGTCCACAAACTCTTCGGTCATACATTTCAGCCATAAAGTATCCGGGTCCACATCTAGTGCAGAACTGTCTAGTTCGAATTAACTTATCACCTTCTATTTTATAATAATCACTAGCGCGGGGAGAAGCCTTTTTCTTTTTCGATTTCTGTTTTTTAGGTATTTTTCTCACCTTCTTTATCATTTACTTTATTTCTTAATTTAATATGTTTTGGAACTAATAAATCAGCCGCTTCTTTAGATTCATAAATATAGACCTCACATTTGGTAGAACCTCTACCGAATTCTGGTACCATTTTATATACAAATACTAAATCAAGGTCTACTGCATATTGCGCTGCAATTTTATTTCTTATAGCTTGTCTGGTAGGTGTAGGTTCACCAAGATGGAACATTGTGAAATATAATTCTTTTCTTCTTAGCAAGATATTATCAATTTCTTGCATATCCTTTATTGCCATTTTAATTCCTCGGATTTTTTCCATTTATAATTTTAATTAATCGATTTTATCTTAATTATTAATTATTTTTTGGATACTAATTTGGATCTTCTATTAAATCCATACGCTCAAGATAACCAACAAATTCTTCCTTTTTTTCGGGTGTGACCAAAATCATTACCAATCCTTGTTTCATATTATAAGATTCTATAGGAGGTTGTCCATAGAATACTATAGAATCTAGAGGAGATTCGAGGACTGCAATTAAAGTCAGTAAATCTTCTTCGCCATTAACCTGTATAAGGATTGGTTTTTCTTCATTTTTTATTGCATATTCGAATACTGACCACGCATCTTTTTCAATAAATCCTTTTTTATTCGTTATTTTTAAAATTTTTTTAGTTGGAAAATTTACAACTTCATCGGATGTTCTTAAAGTTTTCCCATCAATGACGGCAATGTCAATTTTTATACCAGCTTCTAATAAAGATCTGGTACAAATATCACCAACACTGATAATTAAAGGAGGAGTTTCATCAGCATGTTCATTAAAATATTTTTTAACAGCTGCTATGGTCTCCTCAATACTACCCTCATAAAAAATACCAAGGGGTTTTTTTAGTTCAATTATTAATTCGGGGGTTATTTTTACTGTTTTTCCTTTTTTTTCCAATAAATCACCATTACCTAATTTTAAGGGCATATTTGCCAGGTTTTTTTATTTGGAGCTTTTTAGCAATTAAAGAATCAGGATCGAATATGATAACTAATCCGGAATAGTCACTGGACAAATTAATGCTACCACAATTTGAGCATTTTTTTGGTTCTTCTTCAATATATCTACATTCTCTACATGCTTTTGCTTTAGCTGGAATAATATCAAACCTCCTTTAGCGCCTTTTAGAAGTAGATTTTTTGGTTGTTTTTCTAGTTGATGTTTTTCTAGTAGTTCTTGCAGTGGTTTTTCTAGCGGGTTTTTTAGCGGGTTTTTTAGCAGGTTTTTTAGCAGGCTTTTTCTTTTTCGGGGGTTCTTCTACAATTAACCCCTCTTTTATCAGTTTAACACGTTCTCTTATCCACTCAATTTTACCAAGCCATTCTTGGCGCATTGTTAGTCCTAACTTACCACTTCTGGTACCACCGGCACCAATTGAAACTGCAACAATTCTAGCTCGAACTGTATCGCCTTCTTGAAGTGATGTTCCAGTTTCCTTGCCTATCAGCATCGATTTATTTCCATCATATGCAATAAAATCATTTGTAATTTGAGAAATATGTACAAGCCCATCAATACATCCTAATCGAATAAATACACCAAAATCTACAACTTCTACTACATTTCCTTCAACAATTTCATGTAAATTAGGCTTGAATACCAACAATTTAAAAGTGCAGGTATGATGAGCGCATCCATCTCCCGGAATTAATCTACCTATTCCGATGGATGTAATACTATGTACTGCAATTATAAATCCCAAATCAGGGGTGATCTTTTCCTCATACTCTTTTTTTAATATTTCAAGAGCTACTTGATTAATATCTTCAAAGAACCTATCAGGAGGAATTGAAATAGTATTTTCTATTTCAATAAGTTTGAACATTTTCTACAACAACCTTATATTTATGAATAAAGAATTATGATGGTGTTAAAAATATATTAAATTTTATTATTGCAATATAGTTTTTAAAATTATTAAATATTTTAAAAATTTACTGATTTAGGTTCATCAATTTATTTAATAATTATCCAAGCGGTCTATGAGATTTAAGATATGAACCTTGACGTAAATATATAAAATTTATTCCTTGATTTTTTAACCGACGTTTTAACGATCTATCATTAGTTGCAACAATCATATTATATTTTTTAGCTACACGAATGATAAATTCGTCCATAGGTTCGTTTTCATTTCTTTTTAATAATGAAACTTTTTCATGGTTTCTGTAATACGTAATTGCAGCTTGTATTTCTTGTTTACTCTTCCCTCGAGCTTTTTTGTTTATTCTCAAAAGTTCATCATATATTTCTTGTAGTAATACCAGCTTATATTCTCTATCGATCAGCTCATCAAATTTTGATTTGAGATTAATTCTAAATTGAAAGGGTACTATTAAAAAATTTGTATCCAATAAAATATACAAAACGCGATCATCAAATTGCATTTTAAAAAATCTCCATTCATTATTTTGAATTTATGATGAAAAACAAGTAATTTTATTAATCTTGAATTAATCCATATCCAATAAGTCGCCATCGTTTCTTTATCATTCTGCTTATAGCTACCCTATCCCCTTCATCAGCACATGCTGGTTTGGTTAATTTCATTTCAGCAATACTGTTTTTTACAGAAGTTACAAGTCCAACAAGTGTAGATGCACCAATATTCAGCATTAATTTTTCTCCTGGTTCCAGCATTTTAATCCGTTTAACTGATTCATCATCAGTATCTTTTACTCCTACTACTCTTTGCATTAATTTTACATCTAATCTAAGTTCATGTCTCAATGGAGGTAATTTACCTTCATACCCTATTACATTACCAATAAGACTATCTGCTTTTGTCAAGGATGGATCAAGCTTAGTTCCAACTCCAATAAGTCCACCCGGACCCGCCTCATCTAGATAATTATCACCTGCAATAAGTGAAACTATTTCAGTCCTTAATGGAATATATTTTCCCGGATTTTTTTTATCTGGTATTCCAGGTAAAATTATTATTTCATCACCAACTTTTAACTTTCCTCTATTGATTGACCCTCCCAACACTCCACCTTTTAATTTATCGGGTGTTGTCCCAGGTTTATTAATATCAAAAGATCTTGCAATCCACATTAATGGTGGAACATTAATGTCTCTTTTAGGTGTGGGAATACATTTTTCAATATATTGTATTAACAAATCAATATTAGCTTTATGAATGGCGCTTATAGGGATAATTGGAGCATCTATTTTATCTTTTATAAATTCTTTTATTTGTTTAAAATTTTCAATAGCTTTTTCTTTAGAAACAATCTCAATTTTGTTTTGAGCAATTACCACATTTTGCACTTGGGTTATTTGAAGAGAGGCAAAATGTTCCCTGGTTTGAGGCTGTGGACATTCTTCATCGGCGGCAATAACAAGTACTGCTCCGTCCATTAATGCAGCTCCACTTATCATAGTAGCCATTAGTATCTCATGACCGGGAGCATCAACAAATGACACACGTCTTAACATTTCTAATTCTTCGCCACATTTCGGGCATATATGTCCTTTTTTAGCCAGAAATTCAGTAGTATAACACTCTGGTTCTGGACAACTTGGACATTTCATAAAAACAGTATCAGCATAACCTAATTTAATAGAAATACCTCTTTTTTTCTCCTCACTATGCCTATCTGTCCATTCACCTGACATTGCTTCTACAAGAGTCGTTTTACCATGATCTACATGGCCTACCAGTCCGATATTAATCTCACTTTGTTTATTTTTTTCTTTAGTTTTAGCCATTCGTTGAAACACCCTTTTCAAAACTAAAATTGTTTTGGATTATTTAAATTAGAAATTTTGATAATAATTTTTAAATTTTGATATTTTTTCCACTAAAAAATTAAAAAAATTTTTTATCTATTGGTATGAAACGCAAATCGAATAAAGTAAATAGGAGTTTTGAATATTAAAAATATTTACAAACTAGTATTCAATAATTGATTAAGATTTGCGCCTTTATTACTCACCATCTTTACTAATTTGTTCATAAAGCTCATTCAGAGCTTTTTCTCTATCAAAAACTGTATTACAAGTTGATATATGTAATTCTTTACATTCTGGACAGACTTTATTGAGGCATTTTTCGCATTCATAAATAATTTTATCTAGTACAGCATTACAGAAACTGATTTTACATTCAATACATCTATGTACAAACATAAAATCAGCACATTTTTTACATACAATGCCTTTACACTCATAGATTATGATATTGCCGAGTTTTTGGACGCAATAACCTCTTTTTTTAAATTCGCAGAATTTCGCGCATTCTTTACAGATATTTTTCCCACAGTCAATGCATTCAAATTCAGCTTCTCTTAATCCACATAATTGGCAATTCATTTTTAATTCAATTTAAATACTAATTACTAATTTTTAATCTTTTCTCTATAATGAAGTAGAAAAATAAAATACAAATAAACATTACAATACCCCAGCTAATTAATACAATAATGGGCACATTTAATATCTCTGAACCCAGAGGTACATAAGCCCAAATCTTTTGGTTTACTCCATAAAATTCAATTAAACATCCAATTATCCATGTAATGATCAATGATATAGTAAATTCTTTATATCTATATATAAAAATACCTTTAATTAACTTAAAATCTGGATTTTTTAATTTATTATCAGAATTTTTTTCAAATTTAATAATTGATTTAAGTGGACTTTTATCAAGACATCTATTTAAAATAAAAAACACAATAAGCCCGTTCATGAACATGGTAAAAAACCAGCCAACGTAAATAACAGGTGGAACTCCTAAAATCGCAATTTCCTGCCCATAATTCCATAGATTCAGATTGACACCTAAAGTTTCAATAACGAATCCGCATAATGTTCCAAACAGCGCAAAATATAAAATATACCACTTGCGTCGAGATAAGAGCAGTAATGTTGAATCTGCAACAATTAAAACATAAATTACTATCTTAGACATTAAACTTATCATTGAGATTATAAATATTTAAGAGAAATAATAAATTTATTCTGAAAAGAAAAAGTTTGAAATTTTAGTAATTTTTATCTGAAAACAAAATTAACGATAAGAAAAATGCCAATCTGTCTAGGAATTGAATCAACAGCCCATACTCTTGGAATTGGGATCATAGACTCCGAAGGTACTATTATAAAACAAGTCCAAAAAGTTTATATTCCTGAGATAGGTGGCGGAATTCATCCTAGAGAAGCTGCAGAACATCATTTTAAATATGCTCCTGTTCTGATTGAGGAAATAAAAGGAATTAAAGATTTTAATCTTAATCAAATAGATTATATTGCATTTTCACAAGGACCTGGATTGGGCCCATGTCTAAGAATTGGTGCAGTACTTGCGAGAACATTAAGTCAAGCACTTAATATCCCATTAATAGGAGTAAATCATTGTCTTGGGCATATTGAAATTGGAAAACTTGCATGCAGTGCAGAAGACCCGATTTGCTTGTATGTTTCAGGTGGAAACACAATGGTGGTTGGTTTTGAGGGAGGTAGATATAGAATATTTGGGGAGACCCTAGATATAGCCATTGGAAATATGCTGGATGTATTTGCAAGAGAAGCGGGTTTAAGGCATCCGGGAGGCCCTAAAATTGAGAAATTGGCTAAAAAAGGAAAAAAATTAGTAGATTTACCATATATAATTAAAGGAATGGATCTTTCATTTTCAGGGTTATTGACTTCAGCAATAAACAAATTAAAGAATGAAGAAAAATTAGAAGACATTTGTTATAGTCTACAAGAGATTGCATTTGGAATGCTAGTTGAAATAACTGAAAGAGCAATAGCTCACACCGAGAAGAAAGAGGTTTTATTAACTGGAGGTGTTGCTGCTAATTCTAGACTTCAAGAAATGCTGAAAATAATGGCAGAGGAACATAATGCTTCTTTTCATGTTGTGCCACGAGAGCTTGCAGGTGATAATGGAGTAATGATAGCCTGGACTGGCATTCTACAGGCAAAATATAATATGTTTCTGGGTATAGATGAAAGTAAAGTTAATCCTAAATGGCGTCTTAATGAGATAGAAATACCTTGGATTAATAAATAAAAATAAAAAAGTAGATGAATATGCTATTCAAAAAAGGAGCCGAAGCTAACATATATTTAGAAGAGTGGTATGGTAAAAAGATTATTAGAAAACACAGATACCAGAAATTATATAGAAATGAAGAACTTGATTTTAAGTTAAGGAAATATAGAACGGCTCATGAGTCAAAATTGTTATTTGAATCGAGAAAAATAGGAGTTCCAACACCATTTATTTATTTGATTGATCTAAAAAATACTACGATTTACATGGAATATATAGAAGGTAAACAAGTGAAAAAAGTTTTAGATATATTAGATAATAAATATGAGATCTGTAAAATAATTGGAGAAAAAATTGGTCTGTTGCATTCAAATAACATAATTCACGGTGACCTAACTACATCTAATATAATACTAACAAAAACCAATAAAATATGTTTTATAGATTTTGGACTCGGAAGTTTTTCAAACTCATTAGAAGATAAGGGTGTTGATCTACATTTAATGAAAAAGGCATTGGAAAGTACGCACTATAAAATAGCCAATAAATGCTTTGAATCTATATTAATTGGCTATGGCAAAATTGTTGGAAATAATTTAAAAGAAGAACTCAAAGCAAAAATTAATGAAATTGAGAGTAGAGGACGATATTTTAATAGATAAGAAAAATTCTTTATCTTTTAATGGTTTTTCGATTACATTGAATCATTAATATATTGATTATTATTTATTCAACTTTTGATCCACATTTTGGGCACACATCAGAATCAGGCTCAAGATCAGCTCCACAATGAGGACAAACTACCACTAATTCTATAAAAACTTGATTAATATCATTATCATCTGTAGAGGTAGATTTTTCTGATTGGTTATATTGTATAGGTTTTGAAATTTCATTATATATTGCTAAATGCTCAAGCTGACCTGACAAGATTTTATTCCCAAATTCTCTATAAATGGTAGCTTGAGAGGGATTGATTTTTTCGATAATTTGGGCGATTTGTAAATATATTTTACCTACAACTTCATAATTTCCTTTTGAAAATTCGTTTTTTGCTTTTTCTATGTATTTCATTAAGATTTCTTCTAATTTGCCTTTAGCTTCATATTTTTTAGCAGATTTATTGAATAATTTTGATTTTTCACTATCCCCTAATTCCAGAAATAAATTGGATATATCAAAATACAATTCGGCGACTCTATTATATTTTTTTGATTTAACAGCCCTATTTGCAGCTTTAATTTTTCGTTTTATGGCATTCTCGATTAAAATACGATCCTCTTTAGAAATATTCATAAGGAACACCAAAATCTGGTATGAAGATTTAACATTTTTGTAAAATATTTATAACAATTCTGATTTAAATTTTTGAATAGATAATAGATTGTTCTCACATCATATTTTACATTATAAATAAAATAATACAAATCAAGATTATTGAATATATGATTATTGAATATAATTAAATTTAATATCTTATTATATATTTAAATATTTAAATATTAAAACTGAAAGTTGATCGAATCTTGAAAAATAAAAGGAATTTAACAATAATATTGGGTGCAACCATACTAAGTATAATTTTTATATTTATTGTCCTTCCCCAAGTATACTTTATTTTGATTTTTTTCAATATAGACTTTTTCATAAGGTTAATAATTTTGATAATATTAATTCCTGCTTATTTTGCACTAATCTTATGGCTTTTATTATCAGAAATGAATGTTTGGACAACCAAGAAAATTAATAATAATAAGTTTGAGGAGGACAATGAAAAAACAGATAAGGAAATGGGTAAACAAATAACTGAAAAGAGAGAAATAGATGTTGATGTTAATGTAAGATTAATATACAATTCGGTAGAAAAAATATTAAAAGAAACCAACGAATTCTCAATAAAAGAATTGGCAGAGATGCTGGACATAGATTTACCCTATGTAAAAAAGATTCTTGAATATTTTATATCTGAAGGATTATTTAAGGGTAGGATAAAAGGAGATACATTTTATTTAACTCAATAGAATAGGATTTAGTGAGTAGATTGACAAAAATATTTTTTCTTACAAATAATGAGGGTAAATTTAAAGAAGCATATCTTTTTTTAAAAGAGAATTATAGTATTGAGATAGAGCATTTAAAAGGTCTTGATATACCTGAAATACAAGCTGATGACTTGGAAGATATAGCGAGATTTAGTCTAGAATGGGTCCTAAAATTTCATAGGAAATCTCAGTTTTTAGAAGATTCAGGGCTTTTTATTGAAAATTTAAATGGTTTTCCGGGCCCATATTCCTCATATGTATACAAAAAGATCGGAAATACAGGCATCTTAAATATATTAAGCCCTTGGATTAATAAAAATGAACAAATTAGAGCATATTTCAAGGCAGTTATAGCCTATTACGATCTTAAAAAAGATAAAATTGAAATTTTTACTGGGATAACAAGGGGAACAATTGCCAAAGAAATTAGAGGGAAAAAAGGTTGGGGATTTGATCCAATATTTATTCCTGACGAAGGAGATGGAAGAACTTTTGCTGAAATGGGAACTATACTTAAAAATAAATATTCTCATAGGTCTAAAGCATTACGAAAATTAGGTGAATACTTAACGAGATAATAAAATAAGAAAAAAACAAACTATTAAAAAAACAACTATAATATAAGCAAAAATATATTGATGATTCTATTTTTAAAAAACAATATTACAATGAAATGAATATGATCATTGAAAAAATACGATTACAATTAGAATTATTCTTTATTCTTCTTCTTCAGGTTCTCTTCCTACCAATACATAAATCATTACTAAAACAATAACGATAACACCAATAAAAACCAGCCAATTATAAAGTGCTTCATATTCTGTGGCGGTTAATGCCTTTAATAAATTACTTAGAATGATTGAGTCAAACAAAGTCATGTCCATCACGATTTAAAATCCTATCAGATATTTTATAAGTATTATGGTTTATTAATTTTATTTTAATAGACAAATACTATGTATCATTTTCAATTTTTCATGAATTATTTTGAAATTATTTTATTATTGATTTAATTTTATTATTAGGTTCATCTAGAAGTTATTTCATATATTCTTAAAAACATTTAATATTATTTAATTTTTAAGAAGTTTTACATATTTTCGAATTCTCTCCACTCTTCAATTAAAGCGATATATCTATCATCATCCATTTCAATGGTTTCAAAATTATTAAATGCTATTGAAAACAATTTGGCCAGTATATGTTTACAGAATTTAGATTCTCTCCGCATTACAATCCTGATAAAGAAATCCTTACAATTACAAAAATAATCGTCCAAGGTATAATAATCGCGGCTTTCGCTTGATACTATCCAAACTTCTCTATTACTTGGTTTAAATATATATTTTTTCACAGTATTTTGAACTGATAATTGAAGTCCGTTCCAAAACCTGTTCCCGAACATAGAGTCCAGTTCTTGTAGCTGCTCCAATGTTATATATTTTTTATTTTTAATCTCATTGAGAATATCTGTTAACTCCGTCATTTACCCACCTAATATAATGGGAAGAGAGGGAATTTCACCCAATATTCCACAGAATATTGAGATTTGAACCCCCGATTCGGCTTCAAAGAGTCATCTCTCTTTGAATTCTCCGGTTATTCCGCATTTCAATTGTCCCGAAACCGGAATCATAGCCAAGCTAGACCATCTTCCCATAATTCTTTTTTTATCACCTTCTTACTTTTATATTCTCTCGATATTCATACCAAATCTCATTTAATTAACAGGACACTTTTAATAAATTTATTATCTATTTTTAATCTTACGATCAATTGATGATTAATATTCTTAGATTTATTTTATTAGTGTAAATTATTATTTTATAAATTTAATCGTTCTACATAAATTATTAAAATAGTTTAATTATGTTAATGAAATATATGAATACTATCATAATATTGAATTTAAAATTGTAAGAATTATTAAATTACTTAAAGAAAAACTATAATATTCAAAGAGAAATTCCATCCTACATATCTTCATTATATATAATATAGAAATTGTTTGATGATTTTTTTTAATTTTTTTAATCCGTTTTCGATCTATTTTCTTGTAAAGAATGATTTTAATCGTTGTAAGAATGATTTTTTATCCTTTTTAAAAAAGTTTAGAATTTTGCTAACTTTCTGACTGTTAGGACAACCTTCACATTCGGGTCGCCCACCGCAATTTTTTTGAGCAATATTCATCTCAATTAAAATATCTCCAAAACCGTCAAAAATACCAATATCACCTTTAAAACTCTGTAATTTATCTGTATATTGCTCGATAAAAATTGAGGATATTTTTCTAATCTTGAATTTCATCAATTCAGGTTCATCATCCCTATCGCTTACAACTACATAAAGTATATCCTCATAAGCAGGATTCTTATAAAAATAGAAGGTATATTCATCAAAATTCATCGATTGTATTGATGATTTAACAATCTCTTTTGAAAATGAGAATAGGGCTTCAATAAATCCTGAAATTAAATGGTTATCATTTCCAAGTGATTGACACTCACCAAAATTCTTAGTTACTAATGGAACTCCGTTATTTATTATGAAAATATTACGGATCATTATAACCAACTTTATTTTTATAATGGATATTGAAAGATAATTTAACTTACATATTGAAAATTTTATTACATTATTTATTTAAATTTATATGCCAAATCATTCT
>CAZYEE010000037.1:0-19403 GCA_964646355.1 uncultured archaeon
TAAAGTCGGAAACTTATTATTTAAAGTCGGTCTTTAAGAATTTTTGACCAGCCTATATATTAAGATTAATTTTAAGTTAATTTATAGAATGAATTGTTTATTAGGTGATTTTTAAAATGACATTGCATGTGGGCATAGATCTTGGAACAAGCACAGTCAAAATACACTGTGGAAGTCAGAAATATATGATACCTTCAATAATAGGCGAGCCAAATCCAGGTTGGAGTGGTATGACAATGGATAAATCATTAATAAATAACATGGTGCTAATAGAGGATGATCAGGAATGGTATGTTGGAGAACTGGCTCGAACACAATCTGAAGTTCGTCGGGCGCTTGCAAGTGAAGGGCAGATGAAATCAGCTGAGGAAACATTTATCGCTATCAAGGCAGCTTTATCATTGTTGATGGATGAGGATGGAGAAGTGGTAATTGCTACTGGAGTCCCTGTAAGTACAAGCATCCAAGCTATGAAAAATCTAAGCAGGTTATTAAAAGGTACAATTCATATTGAAATAAAAAATGATGCTACAAACGAGATAAAATCATTAGATGTTACTATAAAGAAGACATTGGTTCTTCCAGAGCCGTATGGAACATATTATGGAGTTCTGAAGACCAGGGGAGAGGAAACAGCAGTGGATACAGTGATAATAGATATTGGGCATGGATCTACAGATATTTTAACAATGTATCAAGGTAGGCCAATGAGAACAGCATCTGGATCACTAGTGGAGGCAACAGATACATTAACTTCAAGAATGGCTAAAGCCTTAGGTGATAAAACGGGAGCCATTATAAAACCGTTCGATTTGATGATGACCATCAAAAAAGGTAAGGATACCGTAATGATAGGGGGTAAAACATATTCAATAAAAGAATTGAGAGAATATTATTCAAATCAGATCAGTAAAATAATTATAGACGAAGTTTTACGATTAATATCCACTTTACCACCAGATGCATTTATAGAGTATTATATTATCTGTGGTGGTGGTGCGTATTTATTTGGTGATTTTATCCGAAATGCAATTATTTCGCGTAAATTGGTTGCGAAGCCAGAGAATGTGGTTATCCCAGAGGATCCAGTTATGTCAAATGCCATGGGATTTGAATTAGTAGCTAAAACCCAATAAAATATAAAATTATAAACCCTTTTTCATTTTTTTCTGTAAGAATGAAAATAGACGATTTAATCGTGATCATTTAATTTTCGTATCATAATATTTTTCTATCATAATTATATACATTTATATGTACTGAATATATAGAAGTATTAGGTTTTTTTATTATCATGGTGGAAGTATTTGGACGATTATTCCAATGTAGACGATTTAGATGAAGTAGAAAAAAAAGCAGAGAACCTACTGAAGGAAGTATCGGAATTAAAACTGGAGAAAGAGATTTCAAATCTGGAAAACATAGTAGAGGGAGTGATATCAGAACTTGCAGATTTAGATAAAAATTTTCCAAATATAATACAATCAATAAAGAATAGTAGTGCGGGTGCAGACCAGAATTATCTTATGGCGGTTAGAAGACTGCAGAATGCAATGAAGCTATATATTTTAGATGGAGTTAATAAACTGGATAAAAATATGTTTGATCAAGGGCTGGAGTTTTATGAAAATGCTAAATCAATGATTCTTGCTACGGGAGATCAAGCGGAATTAGACCAATTGAGGAACGAATTTGCTCAGTTATTATTCAAAGTATTATCAATGACCAAGGATAAGGTCAGTGATGAGAAATATACACCGTTTATCTTAAAAGCATGTGATGGATTAGCAGAAATAAACGAGCAACTGGGTCAATACGATATAGCATCAACATTTAGAAGACAATCAGCATATTTTAGTTCAAAAACGAATCCATTAGTGTCAGACATTGAGTATCTTCATGCTCTGATAGATCATTTACTGTCAAATAATATAAAAAAGGCGGAGAATATCAATTCAAAACTAAAGCTAAAACATATAAAATCTATGGGAGATGAAGTGCTGGAGGTATATAATAGTAAGAATACATCAAAGTTAGAGGATATTAAAGGTAGAATAGAGGTTTTGATGGTTCAGAGGGGATTAAATCCAGCGAGCATTATGAATTTATTAGAAACTTTTAAAAGAGAAATAGAGCGTGAGGAAAGGGGTGAGCTTGTTACCGAGGAATTAATTGTACCAACTGGAGCAAAACCACTAAGCGAAAAGACTATCCAGAATATTCAACAATCATTAAGTAAAGGCATACAACAAATAACCGCTGCGTATCCAAATGTTCAGATATCTGCACAGATAAATACACAAAATATTGTAGCAGAGTTAAAGGAAGTAATAACATCAGAAATTAGCAAGGAAATAAAATCTCTTTCAAATGATATAATTTCAACAATTTTGAAGAATATGCCTGCTGGTGCTGCTTTTGGTGCACCAGCTCCGAGATCAGCGGGTCAGATTTCTGATGATGTTCCAGATATACAAGTGGTAGAAGGTGGGCCCAGAGAGAAGCCGGAAAGACCAAAATTGGATGATATGCTGGATTCGATAATTGTATGTGAATAATATGATCGAAAAGAACTTTATGATTTTTAATAGCGTATTTTTTAACATTAAATAAGATAAAAAAGGTATAAATTAAAAATTTTTAACTTCATTTAATACAAATATATCAATAAATAATATATTATTTTATCTACAAGCTGGAATTCAATGTATTTCAGATATAGAGAAATAAGAGAGAAAAAATTATAAAATTCAATTTAAAATTTGATCATGAAAAATTATTTGAGATCATTTCAATATTCTATTTTAAAATAAAATAAAAAATAAAAGACTTGATGTTTTGATGAGCACGTCCAAATTAATAATAACATCTCTTGGAATTAGGGGCGAAACAGGACATTTGATTCCAAATTTAGCATTAGAATTTGCAGAGGCTTTTGGAACATTAATTGGTAAAGGTAAAAAGGTATTAGTAGGACGTGATACCAGAATCACCAGCCGAATGTTAAGGAATGAAGTAATCAATGGACTGATTTCAGTTGGAGTGAATGTACTAAATTTAGGGGTCGTTCCATCGCCGTGTTTATTGTTTAATATAAGACATTGCAAGGATATTGCAGGCGGTGTAATGATCACTGGCTCGCATATACCAGAAGAATGGAATGGAATAAAATTCATAGATGGAAAAACCATGACATATATTACTGGAGAAACATTAGAGAAAATTAAAAAAATATATGAGACAAAATCCTTTAATTTCGTAAATTACACAGAGCTAGGCAAGATTTCTAAATATGAGGGAATAAGTTCATATCTGCATTCAATACTGGACAATGTAGATGTCCAAGTAATTAAAAAGAAGAAGTTTAAAATTGTATTAGACCCAGTAGCAGGTTGCGGTATGACAGTGACTCCCCAATTATTCATAAAAATGAGATGCAAAACGCAAATTATAAATGACTCACTTAATTCTTCTTATCCATATTTTCCGAGAAAAATAGAGCCTAGACCGGAGAATCTAACCTTATTATCAGAAGTTGTCGCCAATAGCGGCGCAGATATTGGTTTTGCTCATGATTTGGATGCAGATAGAGTTGTAATAGCCGAAGAAGGTACAGGAAAAATTCTTGATGAGGATATAGGACTTGCATTAATCGTTAAGGATTACTTAGAAACTCATGATAACTGTACTGTCGTTGTAAATGTTGCTTCCTCAAAAATATTTTACGATTTGGCTAAAAAATATGGAGCTAGATATGAAGAGGTACCTGTGGGCGAAGTTTTTGTAGCAACTAGATTAAATGAACTACTCAGAGAAAATGTGGATGCAATTGGAGGAGAAGGAAGCTGTGGTGGTATAATGATCCCAGCATTTAATAATGCAAGAGATGGTCCAATGGCATGTGCTAAGATTCTGGAAATATTGGCAAAGAGTGGCATGACCATTTCCCAAGTGGTCAAAAAATTACCTAAAAAATACTATATGATAAAAACCAGTATAGCGTACCCTGGAGAAAAATATTATACAATAATAGAAGAGTTGAAAAGAAAATATTCACAATATGAAATAAGTACTATTGACGGTGTGAAGTTTGTTAACAAATCTGTCTGGTTTTTAATAAGAGCATCTGGTACAGAACCAATTATGAGAATATTTGTTGAGACAGATAAAGAATCGAAAACACAGAAGATGGCTGAAGAAATTCTAGAATTTATTCATGAAATTATTACCGAAAATAAGGAAAAACAAAATTAAGAAAATGCAAAAAATAGAACATCGATTCACCAAAAAAATTTTTAATTTATATCTTAAAAAGCTAAATGACCAATTAATTTTGGAGAATCCCAAATGGAGTCAGATAAAAATCCTCAGTTACCGATAGAACTTTTGAAATTTTTAAAATTACCATTTGGATTCTCTTTATTAATTAAGGGGCTGGCAGGTACAGGAAAAACAAGTCTAGCATTAATGATTTTAAAGGAATCTCTTAGAAGTGGACATACACCAATTTATATTTCTACTAGAATAATACCCAATCTAATAAAGCTACAATATCCATGGTTAGAACAATATTTAGACAAGATTCACATGATAGACGCTTCTAATGTAGATTTAATGATGCCATCCCCAAATACAATAAGAAATATAAAAAATAAATTCAAATTTGCTAACACACCGGAATTTTTCGTGAAAATTTTTGAATATACAGAGGATTTGGAAAATTGTACTATTGTTATTGACAGCTGGAACGCTGTAACAGAGACAGTTTCATTTAATGAACAATATAATCAGAATAAAATTGAACCTATTCTTACCGAATTGGTACGGCAACATAATTTTAAATTAATTCTGGTTTTAGAAAATGATGAGCATTCTTATTTAGATTATCTAGTTGACGGTGTATTGATTCTAAATAATACGAGATATAATAATAGAAGGATACGAACGGTAGAAATTCAAAAGATAAGAGGTGTTAAAAATATTCAACCTGAGTATTTGTTTACCCTTAATGAAACTGAATTTAGATATTTTCCACCATATAAGTTCAATTTTCCTGAGATATTAATAAGACCAGACCCGATTCCTGATCCGAGAAAGAATACCATCTCGACAGGAATGACTGATTTTGATGAACTTACTGGTGGAGGGTTTGAAAAAGGCAGTTGGAATATGCTTGAGATCGCTCACGGGATAGGTGAGGAGTTCTACAGTATTATTACTCCTATAATAGTAAACCACTTAAATCTAGATAGAGGTTTAGTCGCTATACTCCCAGAAGGAGTATCACCGATCATTTTTAATCAGTATCTAGAAGGATTTGTAGGAAAAGATCGTTTAAAAAAGCTTGTATCTGCTATTAATATAGGATTACAAAAAGACCTATTATTTGGTAATATTAATGAAGGCAATCCCGATGAATTTTTTGATATAGTCAATAAACAGATCTCTAAATTTAATGAAAAATTTGGTTATCCTGTTTTGACGTTTCTGGGGCTGGGGTCTCTACAACATATATTTGATGAAAGGAAATTAGTTAGTTCAATTGCAAAACAAATTGCTTCTACAAGAATAAATGATAATATCACAATTATTCTAATCCAAGAACAGCAAAAGATGATAAATGCATTAAGCCATATGGTCTTAACTCATTGGAAATTGGACTTGATTGATAAAGCGCTTGTGTTATATGGAATTCGGCCAGAAACAGAAATAAATTCAGTAATAACAAATGCAAGTGAGGGTTATATCCACACAAATCTAATCCCAATCTTTTGAATTTTTTAACACTTTTAGACCATTTTATCTTTAAAATCAAATAAATTAGTGTGAATTGAGAAATGTCAGATTTAATTTTAGTAGTGGATGATGAACCAGATACAGTTAGATTAGCTCGTCGACTATTAGAATTGGCCGGATTGGAAGTAATCACTGCATATGACGGTGAGGAGGCTTTAAAAAAAGTATATGACGAGAGGCCGAAATTGGTTTTATTGGATATTAAAATTCCAAAGATAGATGGATATGAGGTATGTAGAAGAATTAAAAGCGATGAAAATTTGAAAGATACTATCGTTATAATGTTTACGGCGAAGGTGTTTGAAAAAGATAGAAAAAAAGGTATAGCGATGGGTGCCGATGCTTACATTACGAAGCCATTTAGTGGAGAGGAGTTAGTAAATATGATTAAAGAACATCTTAAAAAAAATTAATTGGATTATATTTTCCCGTATCAATTTTTTTATCTTATCTTATAATATCAATTAATTCTTTAAAATAATAATTATTTTAATCTTTAGAATAATAAATTATATAGCATATTCCCAAAATTATAAATCGTTATTAGATATACTACACAAAATAATGTTTTTTAATTTTAAATCTAACTTTTCATTAAAATTTTAGTATGTGTGATATAGTTGAAAGTTATTAAAATTAAAACGAATGGAATTGAATTACCAGTAGTGGTTCCAGATTCTATTTTAATATTTGCACCACATCCTGATGATGAGTTATTATCTGCAGGGGGGACTCTATTAAAATACAAGGACTGGGGCAGTAAGATCTATGTTGTAGTATGTACCAGTGGAATTGGGGGATATTCAAAAGCAGAGTATTATGAAGATATTAGAGATATCAGGAAGAGGGAACTAGAACAGTCAATTGAATTATTAGGAGTTGATAAATGGATCAATTTAGAATTCGATGAAATAGAGCCTACAAGAAAATATGTAAAGATTTTCACTGAGATAATCAGAGATTTTAGACCGACTATCATTTTAGCACCACATCCTTTAGATGCCCATAGGGCCCATAGAAATACAGCTCTGGTTGCTAGAGAGGCAGTATATCACTCACAAGGCAGAGCATATGGTGGTTATGGAAAGGAATGGACTCCATTTGGATATTATTTTTACGAAACATTATCCTGCAAGTTTATAAATGTGGAGGGAGCACATAAAATTGTGATATGCGATGTCTCAAACTATTGGGAAAGAAAAATGAAAATTTTCGAAGAGGTCTATAAAAGTCAACTTGAAATGCTTGAACGGGTAAAAAAATGGGCTATAAGCTCAGGGAGAATGAGCGGAGAGATGGGAAAAGTTGAGTGGGGTGAAGCATTTATTCCAGATACAGAATTTGTAAATTTAAAAATAATTTTGATTTAATTAAACCAGTTTATGAAATTAAACATCTAATATATATTAATTTTTATAATTTTTGTATCATAATTTTTAAAATCAGAAAATATTATGGAGTTGTTATTGCTAATTTTATTTATTTTACCATTTTTTATTCAATTATTCTATTTATAATTAATTTTTATTTAGAGTTTAACGGTTTTATCCATATAACTTAAGATTCTTTACTGTTTTTACCTAAATAATTTAATACATCATCTAAAGATGGATATTTCTTATCCAAGAATTGTAGTCGAAGTTCAGCACATGCATTTGCAAATTCTCCAATTTTTTTTAATTTCCAATCTTTTTTAAAGCCATAAATAAATGCAGCATCATAAATATCGCCTGAACCTGTTGGATTAATGGTCTTAATTTTTCTTGCAGGAATTTCAATACTATTACTTTGAAAATTTATCAGACTTCCTTTATTTCCTCTATGTATAACCGTGATACCCTTAAAATATTGTTCTAACTCATTTAATGCTTGATCTAAAGTTTGTTTAGCTGTTAAGCCCAGTATTTCTTTTTCATTGAGCATTAATATATCGCAATATCTTAGATTTTCTAAAACTAAATACCTATTATTCCAATTATTAGGATCCCAAGATAATCCCAGTGAGGTGGTCATACCTTTATTTTTTGCGGATTTAAAAATAATATCATTTGGCTCGCCTATTAATTTTGGGGCCCACCAATAACCTGCTCTATGAAGGTGTGAAGCTTCTATATCGTCAATTTTGACATCATCAATGCTCAATTCTTTATTTGATCCTAGGGTTGCAATAAAGGTACGGGTTCCATCCTCGTAGGTTAATGCAAAAGTAATACCAGAAGTGGTGGATTTAGTTGCAATAGTATTTGAAATATTATATTTATTTAAGATCTCTATTAGCCAACGAGAAATTGGATCAGTACCTAAAGAACCAATAAAATGAACTGTTGAGCCAAGTCTTGATAATTCTATAGCAGTATTAGCAGCATTTCCTCCAGGAAAGATGTAAAAATTGTCTTGTACAATCGATACTTCTTTTTCAAGATATTTAATAGGTTTTGTGATAATATCTATGTTAATATCACCAATAACTATAAAATCTACTTTCAATTTGATCAGTAATTTATTTTTTGTTAATAGTTATAATATTACATGCATTTTATTCATTTATAGTTAACATCTAATTTTTCTTAATTAATTTTAATTTATTTATAAAGAATGAATTAATTTTTAAACTATCATTAAAAATCATAATATTGATTTTATTAAATTCAAATAGAAATAAGTTCCAAAAATAGTATACCAAATACAAATTAGATCATAATTAAAGCAGACATCCATTAATATAGGAAGTTATCAAATAAAAAATGAAAAGGGTTGAAGAAAAACGGATTTGTTTTTCGAAGGAATACAAATAGTTTTATTGATTGTCTTTAGCATTTTTGTAGTATTTTTAGTTGCGATAGCAATAAGAGCATTACAGATGAAAAATCGAAGAGGATTTATTAATTCATTATCAAATGCTACAATCATTATTATTGCAAGTGTTTTATACGTATTTAAGTCTGAACAGTTGGAGCAACCGTTTCTATCATTTCCTTTTGATCTGATTTTAATTGGGCATTTTCTTTTAATGATTGGGGTTCAAGAGATATACATATATAGAGTAAAAAAAGATAAAAATAGGTTAAAAAAGGATGAAAAAATAATTAAAAGCAATAAAGAGTTTAAAATTGAGCAAGAAACAGGAAGGAAAGCATTACATTTACTTGGATTTTTGTTAATCCCACCATATTTTGGTTTAGGTATTTGGTATTATAACGTTATTCAAGGAATTTTACAATATTTCAATATTTCTGTTTTAAAAATACCGCCTGACTTGATTCCTCAAACAATTGCATTTCTTGGAATTCTAACAGCTCTGATTTTTGTCTTAGTTCCCGAGATTTATAGGATGTATAATAACGAATATTGTCTGCTTAAAAGATTTATGTCATTTCTAAGAGAGGACGAACTTTATGCAGTAGGTCCTCATGTAAATATGATTACAGGAATGTTAATTCCAATAATTTTGATACCGGAACCTTTTTTAGCAGAAGGTACGATGTTATCCGGTATTATTGCAGATGGAGTGTCCAGTATAGTAGGAAAAAAGTGGGGAAAATTAGAGTTTAATAAAAAAAATCATAAAAAGGTAGAAGGTTTAATTTCAGGAACATTCACATCATTTATAACGGCATTTGTATTTTTTGTTTTTCAATACTCTGTTTTTGAAAGTACTATTTATTCAATAGTTCTTTGTATAATATTTGCAATCATCGATTTCGTTCCCTTAGGAATCTCAGATAATATTTTAACTCCAGTAGTGTCAGGACTATCCATTTCCTTTGTAAATTTTTATTTTTTCTAAAGATTTAAGCATAAAATTAGATTAAATAATAATTCAAATTCTCTCTTTTTATATAAAATAAAGGAGATTAATGAGATTAAAGTTTAAAAAATTTCTATCTGGTCATATGTTGAATAGACTTCCTCTAAAGTCTTCCTTATTTCACCAAGTGTTGCATAAACTCTGACACAATCTAGAATATAGGGCATGAGATTCTCATTGGTTTTTTCAGCTTTTTCCTTCAATATTGTCAAATATTTCTTAACCTTCTCATTATTGCGAGTTTGACGTAATTTTTTCAATCTTTCTACTTGTATTCGTTCAACTTCTTCATCGATTTCTAGTATAGGAACATCAAGATCTTCAGTATTTGATTCTGTAAAGCAATTAACACCAACCATTGCTCTTTCACCACGTTCTAATTCTTGTTGAAATTTGTATGCGGCAGCTGCAATTTCCTTTTGGAACCAACCTTTCTTGATACCTTCAATAACCCCACCTTGTTGCTCTATCTTATCAAAAATTTTGTAAGCTTCCTCTTCCATTTTATCCGTGAGCCATTCAACATAATAGGATCCACCCAGAGGATCGACAGTATCTGCAACTCCGGTTTCATATGCGATAATCTGTTGGGTTCTCAATGCGATTCTGACAGCTTTTTCAGTTGGTAAAGCCAATGCTTCATCAAATGAATTGGTATGTAGTGATTGCGTTCCACCTAATACAGCAGCTAGAGCTTGAATAGCTACTCTAACAATATTTATTTCAGGCTGTTGAGCTGTTAAGGACACACCAGCTGTTTGAGTATGAAAGCGCATCCACATTGATCTTGGATTTTTAGCGCCTCTTTTTTTCATTTCCTTAGCCCATATACGCCTAGCTGCTCTATACTTAGCAATTTCTTCAAAGAAATTATTATGAGCATTAAAAAAGAAGGATAACCTTGGTGCAAAAGCATCAATCTCAAGTCCTCTTTTGATAGTCTCATCTACATATGTAAGCCCATCTGCAAGTGTGAATGCAAGTTCTTGAACAGCTGTACTTCCTGCTTCTCTTATATGATAGCCTGATATAGATACTGTGTTCCATTTAGGCACATATTTAGTACCGTACTCGATTGTATCAACAATAAGTTTTACAGAGGGTTCAGGTGGAAATATCCAAGATTTTTGGGCAATATATTCTTTTAAGATATCGTTTTGAATAGTGCCTCTTAATTTTTCTTGTGGAACGCCTTGTTTTTCCGCAGTGGCAATATAGAAAGCCCAGACTATAATAGCAGGACCGTTAATGGTCATAGAAGTGCTAACTTTATCCAGTGGAATACCATCAAATAAACGTTCCATATCTTGTAATGAGGATATTGCAACACCACATTTACCTACCTCCCCAACTGAAAGCGGATCATCTGAATCGCGCCCATATAATGTAGGATAATCAAAAGCTGTGCTTAAACCAGTTTCTCCTTCTGATAATAAAAATTTAAACCTAGCATTAGTGTCTTCAGCTGTTCCAAAACCTGCAAACTGTCTGAAGGTCCATAACCGACCTCTATACATATCTTTATGTATACCTCTTGTATATGGAAACTGACCCGGACGTTCAGATTCATCAACTTTACCTTTTATATCATCTGCAGTATATACTTCCTTAACCTCTATATCAGATAGTGTCTTAAAAAGCCTTTTCATTTCTTTTTTCTCAATCTCTTTTAACGTTTTCATTTTAATTCGACCGTTCATCCATTTAATTAATCAAGTGAACATGAATCATTATTATAAATAAATTGTATTTTTACTTTATAAGATGTTTTTGATTCCTTGTAAATGTTTTGAAATTGGCTATTTAAACTTGAATTCTAGATCATATTAGAAATTAAATCATTAATCTTGTATTTATTTTTTAAATTTTAATGAAATTGATAAATAAAAATAGATTGATAAATAATATCTAAAAATGTAACAGTTTAATGTTTACTATATGACATTTTTATTAGAGAAATGGCTTCAATTATAATATATTGATAAAAAATAAATCAGAGATGGATAATTAACTCAAAAACTTTTAAAAAATAGATCAAATCATAAATAAAAATTTATTTTAAATGGTTGAAATTATTTATTTTAATCATTTTCGACTTAAAATTATGAATTCTAAGTTTAAATAATATTAAAAATAAAAAATTGATTAGATTTATAGAATCATGGCTGAAATTATTGTATTTATTTAGTCTTCTATTTTGAATAAGAATGTTAGAAGGAATTTATATCCTTTTTTAACAAATATAATTAATGCCAAGGCTAAAAAGAAAATTCCGGCGAATGTCATAAATATCAACAGCACTTGGACTCCTGTTGTTAAACTAAGGAAAAAATCAAAAAAACCAGTATTCCCAGTATACGAGAAAAAGATATCAACGAGGCTCCAAAGTCCACCAACTATCATAATGATAAAAGAAGCCATAAATCCCCAGCTTATTACCTTTGCAGTGATTTTTTCAGTTTGTGTCCATTGTATTTTTATTTTTGGTACTTCATATTCGTCATTATTAACAACTACATTATTTTCACTCAATTTCTTCACCATAAACCCATTTATATAATTTTCTTTGCCCTTTTTTCCAGATATATGTGGCGATTGTCAGCCCAACAAATACATATAACATCAGTGCCCCAAATATTAAAATTTTTAAGCCCCATGGGCACGCTCCAGATACTGAAAAAGGATCTGAAAGGTACCAGACCCATTTGGTTTCAAAGCCTTGTGGTATTGGAATCATTTCAATTGCTGAATACATTACTCCAATGAAAATGCCTAGAAAAATTATAATTATTATAAAACTCAGGAATGCAATTATTCTTTTACGTGCGATAATTTTCTTATCATCGGACATAAGACCACTCACTTTAAAAGTTTATAGTAATGTTAAATTATATAAAATATATTATATTCTGGTTTTTTTAGAATATGGTAAATTATATTATCCTTTAAAAATAATATAAAATCACTTATTAAAATTATGATTTGTAAATTTTTTAAATTAAAATTTAATAAGAGAATTTAGTTTATTGGACGAGATTTTTAATTTTTTTAAGAAAAACTTTTATAATATTTATCAGATATTATTAAAAAAACCTAATAATTCCCGTGATTATAAAAAATCTGAAGGGAATAGATTTAGTAATGGAATCAAAAATTAAAAAATGTGAGGATATTAAAATAATTGACATGAATATTTTGAAAAAATAGGATTACAAAACCATATAACAAAATTTAATTATAAAATATTAATGATTTTCAGATATATAATAAAGAAATAACGAAATTTTTAGGTTAACATGGATTTAAGCTTTAATATAAGGTTTTTAATGCCGGATTATTTTTTTAATTTTTTCTTTTCCTCTTTTCTACGGAATATTAAATAAAATAATATAAATGGCACTAAACAAATTATGATAAATGGCAGAAGATAGTCGATAAAGACGCCCAGTGTGGAAATTTCGACCTCAATGATTTCTTGACTATAAAATATTTGGATTGAATTACCATTTTCATCAATATAATAAATCTGGACGTTTAAGACACGTTGACCGTAATCCCATGGGAGCGCGTTATAGGAGAATGGTAAATAAAGATATTCATCCTCATAATAACCTGATAGTGTATAATTCACGACATGGATATCATTAGAGCCTTCCCAATAATATACAACTGAAATCTTTGATTCTGATGCCCTAAAATTCTCAAGAAATAGACTGATATATCCATTTTGTCCTTGTAATATGGAATTTGAAACCACATATCTGGAGATATTAATTATTGGAGTGATTTCAATTGAAAACTCATATTTTTCATTACCTTGATAAAGGAGCGAATAATTCTGTCGTTTTACAATAAGTGTACCTGTATATTCGCCATAGGGCACCGAATTAATTGGTACGATTGTTATGTAAAAATCTCTTGATTCATTAGGAAGAAGAATTTTGAACAAATGAATAGGTTCTAGTGCTGTAGATTGAAGTATAATAGAGACATTTGCCTTGACATGTCGTTTCAAGTTTGTGAGCGAAATCATAAGATTTCTCTGATCATATTTTGCAATTCTATCTGGAATAAGTATTGAACGAATCTTGACCGCTGTAATTACAGTAATAGTAATATAGAATGTATGAATCCAGCGACCTTGATATAAGATTTCGGCATAAAGTTTGTAATCTCCTGGTACGGTCCTTTCATCAATTTTTAACTCTTCAGTGAAATTTGAATATCCAGGCTGGACTATCACGGATCTATTTACCTCTAATATGAAACTTTTTTCTCCATAAAAAGTGATATTAGCTCCTGCATTAGAAATTCTTTCGTTTTTAATAGTAATATTAACATTAAATGTGTCACCTTGAGCAATCGTGTAATTAACAGTAGAGAGATTTGAAATAAAAAGTCCATAACCTACACTTACTCTTACTAAATAGGTTGTTGATGAATACCAGATGGGAGGATCAAGGGAGGCATTAACATGAGAAGCGAATAATGTAATATTATAGATTCCTTCTAAAATGGATTGATTTGCTACGGGCCCGAATTCGACTGTAAACCATCCATCTTCATCAGTATAAACTCCTTTTGATTCCCATTTAGATCCATTATTTGCATAATAGATAGTAGCATTAATATATGCATTTGCTATTCCACTGTAATATAAGAACCCTAACTCTTGGACATAACGAGCTTTGATCTGAATGATATCTTCACCGAGAACATAAGCATAAAAAGCAAAATCTTTTTCTGGATCCAAACCTGGACTACCAAAAATGGGTAGATATTTCAAGGGTTGATCATTTTTGTAAGCATTTGCAGATGAAATTGCGGTTTTAACACGCCAAATATAATAGAAATTATAAAATGAACCATATGACGAATTTTTTGCATAAATATAAATGAAAATATTCTCGGAATTTGATAAATTAATATTGCCTACATGATATGTTTCTGTATTTGAATCATAGGTTATTTGTAGATTTTGATATATAACCGGATATGCTGTTCCTCCTTGGCTATGCCATTTAATGACAGTGATGTTAATATACCCAGTTAAATTATTCCCTTGTTTATCTTTTAAATTAAAAGAAAGGTTTGCATATTCACCAAGAGGTGGTGTATTTGCGGCTGAGAATTCAATAGACCCATTTAACCAGTTTCCAGAATAGGACGTATTTACTATTTTAAATACTAAGAGTAGAGCTTGTATACACATTGCACTGGAATACGAATCTCCAGGGTATATTTTGTATACAGGATTAAATGTTAGATATCCACTTCTATTAGTATATGAGTAAAAACCTGCCGTGCTTAAACCTGTCGTTTGATTGCCCATATATGTGATTAAAAATTGGAGCGCATTTTCTGCATAATAATAATTAGTAATATTTTTAGATAGATTATATAATTTTATAAGCGAAATAATTGCCCATGAGTTATCTAATGTATATTTACTGGTATTATGGGGTGCATTAGGTAGAGACCAATTTGCATAAGCCCATTTATAGAACCCACCATATAAACTGTCCCACATTTTTGATATTAGAGTTTTTGCAGTGATATTTGCCATTCTATAACAGCTATTATTATAAAAACTTGTATTGGAAAATAATCTATGTATCTCTAGATTTACGAGAATACTCAAAGAGTTATCTATTGTAGCCTTATCCCAGAAATCAGCCCAGGTTGAGCCATTTCCATATGAATAATATCCACCATTAGTTTTATCCCAGAATGAATTGTTAATAGTTTGATAAGTAATATTTGCGAGTTGGAGTGCTCTATTTCTGATATTCTGATTAATATCAAGAGTCTGATTAATTTTTAGACCTGCAAGAATTGCCATAAAATTATCTCTAGAGCTTATATTCATATTGATAGTCGAGTTATCGCTCCGATAACAATTTAACGAAGAATCCCAAAATGTTTTATTTATATAAAGCCAAGTATTGTTTGCGATTTCCAAATAATAAGAATCATTAGTTTTAGAATATAGGTCCAGATAACTTATAACTGCAAAAGCATTATCAAATAATTTAGTAATGTTTTCTTTTACTCCCCAATCATCATATTCATGAAAACCAGTAATATTATCCACAGGATAAGTCAGTAAATTATTCTCCAAATATTTAGTTATCACTTTCATATTATTGATGATCGTATCATTTCCATACCAATTGAACTCTATATATGGAGAACCAATAATTCTAGAAATCATTGTTACTGCTTGGATTATAGCAAAATTAGCCGATGATATAACTTTATAACCTATTGATGAATTATAGAATGCAATATGGCGATCTTGTAAATATTTATACATACTGGCTAGTGTTTCATATGCAATTTTAATATAAGTTGGAAATGTTCTTGAATATACATATTTTTCATATGTAGATGCTGTGCTTTTATTAAGAATAAGAATATGGATATTTACTTCTTCACTAAAAACTGAAATATCAAAAGTCTGGTAATAGGTTTTATTATCAGATGATTTATTGAATATAAATAACTGTGGGAGACCGTAAACATATCCTATAACAGTAAGATTACCATTTACTGGAGTTCCATCACGGTTCGTTATTTCAAAATATATAGTAAGGTTTCTTTGAGCACTAGAGATATCAAATTTATTAGTAGTAATATTGGTAATCAAAAATGGTTTATTAAAAGCGGTTTTGTTGGTTCTATATTTATCCATTTGGATGCATGCATAACTAACCATCAGATTAGACAAAGAATTAATATTTTTCTCTTCTTCTTTTGCACTACCGATTTTGGAGGTTTTTGGTAGAAATATACTGAAATCACTTGAAAATGCAAAAGTAAGCATATAAAACAAGGCTTTTTCTGCAAGCTCGTAATATGAATAATTATAAGTTAGTTTATATAAAGTTAGAAGAGTGTCTACATATTGTGAATTAGCTACTATATCTTTATCAGAATTGGTAACAAAATTTGAGGCGTTTAAAGCGGTATAATATCCACCAAAACTACTATCATATAGATTATCTTGGATAAAATTAAAAGTTTCAAGAGCTTTATTATAATATGTATTATTTTTAGTGTAGTTATATAATTCTAATAATAATTTCATGGTTAATGCATTGGTATAGAGAGATTTACAGCTTTTAGTCTGATTAATAGGGGCCCAATTAGTGCCATTAAAGTTATTATAGAAACCAGAATTACTCGAATCCCATAAATAATTTAATATTTTATCAATCACGATTTTTATTATTTGAGATGAATTATTTCTTATTTTTTCATTTAATTGGGGTGTATTATTAACTTTTAGATATGCCAGTAGCGCCCATACCTGGGTTTGTAAGCTTTTATTTGAAGAGCTACTTGATTGGTTGTTTGTAAAAAATCCAGAGCTATTGTTATCCCAGAAAGTATTATTAATATAATTCCATGTTTTATTTGCAGTTTCTAAGTAATTGGATTGATTATAAAAATCATAAAGTTCTAAAAATGTAATTACAGCAAGTGCATTATCCCTACAATAACAAACATTTGATCTTTTGGTATCATCATCGGATGTGGAACTGATGTAAGATATATAATTTAAGGTTTCATTTGTTATAGTAACATTTTCGAGATATTTTAACACTCCCTTGACGTAATTTAAAATCATATTTTCATACTTTCCCGTTGTCCAATTTAGTCCATAGTTTAAACCGGTCGTTCTTATAAAATCAAGAATTGTTCTAATTGCAATCAGGTTATTAAACGTGGTTTTATTATCGTCCAAAATTTTGGTAAAATAACCATAATTACTGTAATCCCATAAGTTCACCACAGGAATTAATTGATTTGGTAGTGTATTGATGTTTCTATAAGCAATAGATAGATAATATGATAATGATCGGTTGAAAATATAGTAAAATGCATAATTTTGAAGTGATAGATTAAATGTATATATGCTGACAATAAATTTTCCTAGAAATGCTGAAATATTTATTGTACTCATATATTTTCCAGCATTATAATTTGCAATATATTTTTCTGCCATTCCATAGAGATTTTTACCATCGCTTGTAGTAGATTCAGAGCCTGTTATTAAAACATAAATTTCACTTACATTTATCTGAGTGCACTCAGAATCATAAAGAGTGATATTAATTGGGATGTACCTTTCATTAAAATCGAAATGTTTAGAATTATTTTCAACGATTATTAAATAGTTCGTATTATTCTCGTTTATTTCATCCATTAAAAGTAATGAATCAATGCCATATAGATTCCCTACTAAATATTTTGTATATGCGGTTCCATAAGTTCCTAAACTAAGAAATTCTTTAGGGGCACCCTTGCGTTTAACCTCCAGATAATATCCACCATATTCAAAATCCCAGAAATATAGGTTAATATAATTTATTAAGAATGTAAGATTCTTTAAATAATTAATAGCATTATATTTCTGATACATATAATATAAAGCTTCCAGAAATTCACCCATAGAGATAATATTTTTTCCATAATCGACTTGTGTCCCATTTTCATAACTTTCTTTATATGCACCGCCATATTGATGATCAATAAAATTAGTCAAAAGAAAATTGGTCGTATTAATACACAGAGCCCAGTAATTAGAGAAATTGGGATGTGAGGGATATATTTGATTATATTGTGCTAAAATTTGAATCATTAAAGAATTTGATATTAATTGTTTAGAACTGCTTAAGTTGGTATATGGGCTCCAAGAAGTAGAAGCATTGCTATAATAACCGTAATTTACGTTATCCCACATTCTATTATTTATTACATTT
Source organism: uncultured archaeon (assembly GCA_964646355.1). Classification (GTDB taxonomy): domain Archaea; phylum Asgardarchaeota; class Lokiarchaeia; order Helarchaeales; family HEL-GB-B; genus HEL-GB-B. The sequence continues at coordinate 18,373 of CAZYEE010000037.1, forward strand.
ATTGTTTCATTTATCCTTGAACTAATATTATTTCTAATGGGATTAAAAATTGCATAATTAGATTTTAATATTTTTAATCCTGCCATTATAGCCCAAGAATTTGCAGTTAGAGATTTATATAATCTATTATAGCCACCGCCTCCAATACTATAATTATAACCTCCATTTTTATTATCCCAAAAAGTTGAGTCAAGGAAATACCAAGTATCATTGGCGATCTCTAAATAGGTAATATTGTTTGTCTGGTCATATAAATCGATTAGTGCAATTATCATTCTTGCATTGGATTCGCAGTCATAGATAATATTTTCGCCTCTATCACCATTTTCAGAAACATTATATACAAATCCACCATTATATCTACTATATTGGAGTAAGAATTTTGTTATTAACTCAGCATAACTAAGATAATTAGGCACATTCAATTGATTTGATAATTTAATCAATTCAATAATTGCTTTTGCATTGTGTGCTGTTATTTTTATATTTTTAACGGAAATTAATCCATGTAAAAAATATTTAGTCCAATCGTTTGCAGTTTGAAAATTGAATGCATTATTTGTCCATAGATGATTAAACAATAGTGAAATTGTGGTATTTGCTCTAGTCAGGTAAAAGTCATTAATTTTAAAGGCAAGTAACGCTCTAATTGCAATAGCATTCGACTCTGTATATTTGTTTGTATTATTAGTACCTCCGAAAATAATTGAATAATTATAAAGATTTATGGCAGAATCCCAAAAATAATCATTTAAAAAGTTATAGATATTATTTGCTTGAAGATATAAGGTTCCATTGTTAGTTATTAAAAATAATTTTAATTTATCTAGCATTAATTTTAAATTCCAATCCAAAATGATAGTATTATTTGTTATTGAAGTTCCATTCCAATTAACTTGGGCAGCATATCCTATATTAGGGGCTGTACCTGTAATAAAATTCTGTATAAAATCTAATAAATCAAGGATTTTAGTGTGATATGTCTCTATATTGGTAATCTTGTAAATCTCAACAAATGTATCCAGAAGCAT
>CAZYEE010000038.1:0-19283 GCA_964646355.1 uncultured archaeon
TATTATTATAATATTTTAAAAAATTGAGCACTAAGCATAACGTAATGAGAAAAAATCAGCAACCGAAAAAAGCTAAAGAATGGGTTATTTTTAAGCTTGAAAGGAATTCTACGATAAGGTATAAGTTGTGTCTAATTTGATATTTTCAAGCCGTTGTACGAGCTCAACCGCTTCTTTTCCATCTTTTGTCACATCTCCATATTCTTTTCCCATATAATTTGTTAATACTTTTCGTTTTTTCAACTTCACATTTTTTGCCTTACCTGTATATTTTTGGATTAATTTTAAAGTCTTTTGGGCACTCGTATGTTCTGAATATGCAGTACATCCAATCCATAATACATTCATTGCAACTTTAACCCCAATTAATTCAATATCAGATAAGCCCACTAAATTCAGCCCAACATCCAATCCAGCCATTGTACCAACTGAGCCTAGAGTGACAAATATAATATCCGGTTTCGGTACTTCTCCATTATCTATCTGTTCTCTCAACTCAAAAGCAGCATTAACATAACCAAGATTTGTGACCTCATTCGTCCCACCAGCCCATAATTTGTAAGTATTTTTATATTTCTTAAATGAATAATTAACAAGCATTCCAAAAAGCCCACTACAATACTTTAATTCACATCCAAGGCTTTTAAACATTAATAACTTCTTTTGAACATCTTTAGTCAAGGGTTGTTTCATCAATAAAAGTTTAACATTAACATCTTTTACTTTATTATACTGCTTTTTTGCAAATATTGCAGTAGCTAAACAGTGATTTGAGCCCAGCCCTCCTATAGTTAATACATTTTCATAACCCTCACTAAATATTTTTCCAAATGTATATTCTAATTTTCGGGGCTTATTACCACCATATATTTCAGTAGTTAAATCATCCCGTTTCATATATAATTCCGGAATTTTGCATTCTTCACCAACTTTTTCTAATTTTGTTATTGGAGTCGGATTATCAAGTAATGGTACCCATGGTATACTCTCTTTTAATTCAGGATATTCCTCAAAAACATAATTTTTTGACTGTCCCATAAACCAACCTCAAAACTTTATAATATAATTTATCTTAACATTTTTAAATTTCAAAATCGATAGATTGATTTCAATGTTCATGAATTTTAATTATTATACAATATAATTAAATGTCATTTATCTAATTGATATAATTTGCTTTTGATAGATTTTATGTTTTTGAATTATTAAAGTTTAATAGATTTATCAACTTTATCCATTAACTTTTTTATTATTGATTCCCTAAAATTGTTGAAATGGAATTAATTTTATATCTCCCTAAATTAGTGATATACTTATTAATTAATTCAATTAATAATGAAATGATGAAAGGGTCATGAAAAATTTATTAGTATTTTCAGGATTACCCTCTTCAGGTAAGACCAGCGTCGCATTTTCACTGGCAAAAAAAATTGAGCTTGAATTGAATAAGAAAGTAATGGTAATAGGGTCAGACCAGATTAGAGCAATGATACCCATTTTGGATGTAAGATTTGTTCCTGAAAGAGAAGAAATGATCAGAAATTTTACATTAATACTGGTAGAAAAGGCATTGGATTATAATGATGTAGTGATTAATGACGATATGAACTATTATAAATCAATGAGACATGATTTTTATAAGATTGCCAGAGTTAAAGAATGTAATTTTTTCATTGTCTATTTTAAACTTGACCTAGATATCGTATTAGAATGGAATAAAAAAAGAGGATTACCAATACCTCAAGATTTGATAAAGAAAATTGCTAAAAAATTTGATAAATTTGGTACTTATTCCTGGGACTCTCCTATTTTTACCGTAGATAATTATAATAATACACCTGATAAAAATGCAGATTTGATCTTAGAACAATTAAGAGATAAACTTGATACGCCTCATGATTGTTTAACAGATATAAGTGGTAAGAATTTACCTAAGCTTTCAGATTTTTATGATAAATATACTAGAAAAATAGTTTCAGAACTTTTGAAAAATCCAGAAAATAGAAGATTCAAAAAAGAAATCCTAAAAATAAGGAAAGAGGTTTTAGCTCATGTCTTGAAGAATAATTTAAACCTACCAATATTGATTGTATTATTAGATGCTCGACTTCATAGATTTTTTGAAGATTAAATAAAGCTATTATTTTCAGGAAGATTAAAAAGATCGATATTTTTTTATAAACAATTATTGATCGGGTAGAATATATTCATTACCTGTCCCAGAGCCGATTACAATTCTGTAGTGAGAATGTGATGTTTTTAAATTAATTACTTTTTCAAGCATACCTTGCCCTTTAATTTTATTACATTTTTCTGCAATTCCTCTATATTCGCCGACCATTGAGACTATTTCCTTTATTGAATTCATCTCAATGTTAATTTCACCATTATAAATTTTTAAATCAGCAACAACGTATTTAGCTGGTCTAAACATAGATTCAGAGGAATTGATTATATGACACTCAAATTTAACAGAGAATTTTGGTTCATATTTAAAAGTATAATAGGTATTAGTTATCTCATTATCAGCCCTGATAGCATTGACAACAAAATCGGTGCCCCTAAATACTCCCCGATTTTTTCTAAATTCGTCAGTAGGTATTTTTATTCCGTATCTTAACTTCCCCAAATTGATTAGAGATTTAATTGCGTTTTTAACTTTAAGAAAATTATTTGCGCCATATACTGCAATATCAATATCACTTTGTAAAGTATGCATTTCATAGGAGGTAGAGCCGTGTATCCCAAATGAGGACATCGGAACATTAGAATTTTTAGATAATAGCTCAATTAATTCAATTGCCATTTTTTCGTGCGAGTCTTTATATTTTTTTGATAATAACTTTTTTAATTGAGTTTGAGGGTCAAAAATTTCTTTAATTTTAGTGTATGGAACTACTATTACTTCTTTATTTAGATTTTTAGAATAATAAAGATAATATGGGAATTCTTTTTTAAAAGTATTCATTATGTTATTGAAAATTTTGGGGCTGTACAGTTTAATAGGTCTTCTCATTATAATATTTCTAAATTTCCATTTATGATCAAGAAATTTTATATCGAATAAATTGACTAGATCTTGAGGAATATATTTTAAATATGAAATTACCATATTTTTTGGATGATCATAACCGAAAATATACATTATAAAATTATCCTTAGTTAAAATTACAGTACCATCTTTAGGACACCAATTTTTTGAAATTACCATATGTTTAAAATAATAAGATTACTATAAATTATTTAGTATCTATTTGATAACCATTAAGTAAATAAAGTATCTATTTAATATATGAAAACAATATATTAAATAAATAAAAATAACATAGTATTTCAGCAAAATTTAAATTGAATTAATATGTTCTTTAATTATTTAACGTTTTCTTTAAAAATTCACGAAATTTTCTAAAATATATAAAGAGGAATTCAGTATGTCGAATTTAAATCAAATTTTATCTGCATATATGGATAATATTATTCGACTTTTACAAAGCTTGGTAAAATCCGTAAAAGAAAATAATGATTTACTTCAAAAAAATTACCAACTATTAACAGAAACGAAAGAGCTAATTCAAAATATGCCACAGCAAAATATTGGGAATTTGGGTGAGATGAGTGATTCACTGGATAAATTCATTAAACAGCTACAAAAAGGACTTGAAGGAGTTCAATTAAATTCTATAATGGAGGATATCAAATCGATATTAAGAAAATTAGATACTGAAAATTTAGAAGAGCCCCAGAAGAGTAAGGGACCAGCTATTTATCCATCACCAGTAACAGAAGAATTTAAATCGGAAATAGAGACAGTTCCTGAGAAAAAGGATGATGAAGACGAGCATTTAATAAGACCATCAAGTTTTGTTCAATAAAACTATGATTTAGAAAAATATATGATTTATGAATTCTATTTATCTATATTTCATCATTAGTTTTCTTCGTTTTCTTTGTTCTTCGAGTATTTCTTCCATTGTTTTTGTTTTAGCGCCTCTTTCATAATATACCGGCTCAGATTTGTCTGCTGAATCTGATTTTGAAATTGAGGTCTGTATTCCATACTTTTTTACGGTAGATGAGCCATATGGAGCTTTATTTACAGTTCCTGCATTTATTTTTGCATCAATTCTGCTAATAATTAAATCCAAGCCATTGATTACTTGTATTAATTGAAGATCTGTCATTTTTTCATCTAATAAATTTATTGTATCTTTTGAAACCTCTATTGCTTTTAAAAGTTCTTGGCTAATTGGTTGTTCTGATTTGGAAGACATCTCTTTTAATTTTATTGCAATTTTTTTGACTATTTTAGAAAATGCTTCTGAGGTATATTTCTTATTGCTGGTGCTTTCTTCAAGCATTGAATGAATTTTTTCTCCAATCTCATTTATTGCATCTTGAACTGAAGTGATATATTCCTTCATGGAATCGGCTAATTCATTAATAAGTGTCATGATTTCATCGATTCGTTCATTCAATTCAGCGGTTACCGAAGAGACAAAAGGAATAATACCATCTTCCATATAAATTCACTTAAATTTTTCTAAAAATTCCTTAATTTTTAATAATTTAATGTTTAAGTCTTGCGGATTTATAGTCTGTTCTACCAGACTTAGAATATCTTTCATTTTTTGATTGATTTCTATGATGCTGTATTCAGGAGATTTAGAAAATTTATTAATATTCTCATGGATCTCTTCTAATAATTTAGAATATTTATCAAAATCAGCTCCAGCAGTATCATCGAGCTTTTCATTATATGCAATAATTTGTCTAGATAGAGTTTTAAGATTATCAACGATATTTTTATTTATCTGAGAAAATTCGACTATTAATGCCTTCAATGTAAGGGTTAATTTATCAATTTTTTGGGAAATTTTGTCTAATTTTGAACCAATTGCTGTAAATTCTTTGTCCAAAATAGTTTTCTCCTATTTTTAGATATTATTTATATTAAATATCAATTTTTAGTTATAAAATTTATTTATATACAATGCACCATTTTTGATTAATTTTCATTTGCTAATCTTGTATCTGAAAATTGTCTAATAAATAAATTACCATTTTATATTTATAAAAATTGAATGAAGATTAAAATAACCATAAAAAAACCAAACTTTATAATAAAACAAATTCACTCTTAATAATGAATTAATTAAAGCTATAATTAGTGATATTAAATGAAACGTGGAAATAAAATTTGCCCATTTTGTGGAAGAAATATACGTGAGACAGATAAATTTTGCCCATTCTGTGGTAAAAAGGTATTGGATGTTGGGCGTTCGGTGGTAGAACAACAGCCACAACCCCCTATAGGACAAACTCAACAACAACCAGGTCCACAACCACCAGCACCAAAACAATCAAATCAAATACAGACAGTTTCTCAGCCTGTAGGTCCACAAACAACACAAAAGATTGAAGAAGAAAAAATCCCCGATGAAATTTTAGCACAATTAGAATATAGGGCTAAAATTAAAAATATTGAAAATGAATTGTCAGATATAAGGGATAAAATTGACCAATTAGCTTTAAAATTAACAAGTGAAGATCCTGAAGGTATCGAGGAAGAAATAAAAAGACTAAGTAATATGATTAATGAACTTAAATCGGAGAAAAAAGAACTTGAAACAAAATTGGTCAGTTTACCATTTGAAGAACTAAAAAATAAACGAAAAGATTTAGATAGTAAGATAGCGAGGCTTCAAAATGCATTCTCACTAGGTGAAATCTCGGAAAATGCATATAATAAATTAAGAGAGGAATATGAACAAAATTTACGAGAACTAAACAAACAAGCTGAACAACAAAAAGTAAAACTGAGTATTTGGATACGGAATTTAAGGTTGAAGCGTGATGAATTAATTGAAGAACTTGATTTACTTAAAGCTAGGCAAATAGCTGGTGAATTTAGTGAGGATGAATATATTAAAAGAAAAAAAGCTACACAAAATAAAATTGAAAAACTTGAGTATAATATTGACTTATTAAATAGCTATCTATAAAAAGTAAATCAACTAAATTTATATATAGATTGTAAAAAAATTTTTATTTTACCTTTTTATTACCAAATATAATTGATTCTAAATTGAAATTTTTTACATAAAAAGTGCAGAAATTGATGTATATGGCAGTTAATGGTGCATTGTAGCATGCCTTATTTTCCTAAGTATTGTAATCCATTATGTCAATATCTAAGATGCCAACAGAAAGCAAAAGGTAGAATAATAAGAAGAGGTAACAAGAAATTCGTTGAATGCAAATATGTAGAGGGAGAATTTTGTACTGGACAAAACTGTAATTTTGCATATTGTGTAAAAAGGAGTTTTAGGTCTGACAAGAAGTGTGGCCAATGGGTAGCACTTCAGAGCAAAGATAAGGATTATGAGGAAGACGAGGACGAAGATCAAGATTATGATGACATGAAAAAAGATAATTATAATAAATATGGCAGCACTAAAAATATTAAAAAGAAATATACTAGAATTAGGAGTAAAGCGCTCAAGAAAATTAAGTATGAGGATTATGATGATTTTTAATTATTAATTAATTTTTATCTATTTTTTATTTTCATTTAATGTACTTCAAACCTGCGTGGTAACATCATTAACCTTAACAGTTTCAGTGTCCGAGAGTTATCATTAGTACTAGATGAATTTATAAATTATATTTTATTTATCTACCGTAAAATTAGAAATAAATCGTTTTGACAAGAATTTTTGCTAATTCAGCTAAGATATTAAAAATATACATTAGTATTTTATTGATAAATAGAGATGTGATCTATAAGGGTTTAAAATATGAATGTAAAATTGATAGACAGCCATTGTCATATAGATTATAAAAAATTTGGTAATCAATCAGAAAATGTGATTATTAGAGCTAGAAATAAAAATATAATTGCTATAATAACATCTACTATTGACCAGAACATAAGTAAAGTTGAGAAATTTAAAAACAAATATAAGAATTTTCTTTTTCATTCGCTTGGACTACACCCACCTGGCTATACACCATCTTCAGTTAAAACGATTAAGGGACTGATAGAAAAAAAAATTGATACAATTGTCTCGATTGGCGAGGTCGGTCTAGATTACTATTGGGTTAAGGATGAAAGTACAAGACGATATCAAAAGGTTGTATTCAAGGAGTTCATTGAATTGGCTAAAAGTTTCGATAAACCTATTGTAGTACATTCTAGAGATTCTGAAAAGGATGCTATTCAGATTCTCGAAGATAATAGGGCAGAACAAGTTTTAATGCATTGTTTTAGTGGTAGTATCTCGGATTTGAGACGTATTATTGATAATGGCTGGATTATTTCAATACCAACTTCAGTTGTGAAGCGTAAATATCATCAAGATATAGCGATTAAATGCCCTCTGGAAAATATGGTCCTTGAAACAGATGCCCCGTTTCTTTCTCCAGATAGAGGGCTTAACGAGCCATATAAAGTAATCTATGGGGCAAAAAAAATTGCTGAATTAAAAGATACATCTTTAGAAGAGATTGCTAAGAATACAACGAAAAATGCAATAAAATTTTATTCTCTTCCAATTTAAACTTTTATTTTATTCAATCTTTCTCGGAATTTTCAACCAATTTCTTTACTTTATGAAGATGGCGTGCCACTGTAATCACTTGATATGGGATCTTATATAACTTTCCTTTTTCGATCACCCAATGTTCAACTTTTAATTCTGGTGTGAAATGCCGGATTAAATCCTGTCCTAATACATGAAGCTGATAGCAATGAGGGCTTCCATCGATAGTGAGGATGGTTAATTCACTAATTTTCGAATATTTTATGATATTTGCAAGCTTATATCCTACATGATCCATATGAAAGGTCTCTAAGCAAATATGAATTGGTTCTCTATCTTTTTTAAAATCCTCTAAGATTTCTGGATACCTTTCCTCAATACAGGTTCCATATAATAATAATGGCTTATTCCTGAGTCTTACAGCACCTACATTTGTTTCAAGTAAATTTCTTAACGCCATTCTATAATCACATTTTTTATTTATTCTTCTTCATTTATTGTTATGAATTTTATTAATATATGGTGATTGAATGAAATATACAGTTTTAACAATTGCAGGTTCAGATAGCGGTTGTGGAGCTGGAGTACAAGCAGATTTAAAGACGATACAAATGCATGACTTATGGGGAGTATGTGTAATAACTAATATAACAGCCCAAAATACAAAAGAAATAAGAAAAATATATAGACTTCCCCTAGATATAATCGAAAGCCAATTTGATGTTTTATTTGATGATTTTAACATTAAATCGATCAAAATTGGGATGCTTCATAGTGTAGAAATAGCAGAATTAATTTCAAAAAAAATTGAAGGCCTAAAGATTCCTATCGTATTAGACCCGATAATTAAATCATCTACGGGAACTCTATTGATTGAAAATAATTTCCTTGATGTTCTTATTCATAAATTGATACCTTTGACGACTATAATAACGCCTAATATAAAAGAAGCTAAACAGTTATCAGGTCTAAATATAACAAATCAGCAGGAAATTGAAGAAGCTTGTAAAAAAATCGTTCAATATGGCACCAAAGCAGTTATTATAAAAGGTGGACATCTTAATGAAGATTTACCATTTGTTTTTGATACTCTCTATTACAATAAAAAATTCTACTATTTTAAAAAAAGAAGAGTCAAAAAACGATTTCATGGACTCGGATGCACTTTTTCGAGCTCTATTGCATGTAATTTGATAAAGCATTTTGATTTAATAGAAGCAGTTAAAAATTCTGAGAAATTTATGGAAAAAGTGATCTCTAATTCAATAAAAATAACATCTGGGTTAATTCCAGTTAATCAAAAGATTATTTGAAAATAATTTTATTAAAAATACTATTACAATTATTAAAATATAAAAGAAGTTATAAAAAAGCTTGTGATTTTTATTTTTGTAATAAGTATTGGTGGCTATTTTACATCCAGAACTGAAGTATCTTAAAAAAAAGGAGTTTTAATTATTAGCCTTTAATCTTTTTTATCAATTCTTCTAATTCATTTTGATCTTTAATGAATGGAAGCTCCGGAAAATATCCAGGTAAGCCTCTTGTTAACTCTTCTATTAAATACATCAGTGCTTTCGGTGCTTCTAATTCCCTAATATCTAAACTACTACCATCAAAAGTATAAGATACCTCTTTCCATTTTGTTTTTTCGGGATCTAAGGAATAGACTAGATATACATAATCTTTAGTCTGAATAATTACTGAAGTTGTTCCGGGCGACATCGCAGCATTTAATATTTCAACCATTTCATCTGCCTTGGACATCGAATCCCTCATTTTCTTTATTTTCTTTATTTTATTTTTGTATAATTAATTAATTAAATTATTAAATCTTTTCTGTAAAATTTTGTATAAAAACATAATAAAAAGTTTAAAGTTTATTTATAATTAATTATTTTTCAATTTATTTAAGATGTAGTGATAAAATTATGGATATTAATGAAAATAAAAGGAGAAAATTGATTAAACTTATAGAAAATGAGATTGATGAAATCAAAACTTCGATAATTGATTTAACAAACAAAATTCAAATTAAATTATCCTCTTTTTACCAGATTATGGACCAAAAAAATATGCAGGATCTGAGTTTAGTTGAAGATTCAAATTTAAAATCTAAAATTTTTCAAAATGTGATAAGCGATATTCATAAAATAGAAGATATGGTTATCGATTCATTCAATAGTCTAAGATCTAAAATTGAAGAACTTAAAGAGTGAATTTAACCGCGTAGAGTATTAAAATATGCTTTTTTTATTTAGTAAAAGAAAAGAAATGATTAATAAAGGTTATTTTAGAATAAATCATAAAACGCTTATTTGAATATAGATGTATTTTTGTCGGAAAATGGATATTAATCAGAGAAAATATTTAAAAAGATATAAAATTACTCTAAATATGAATGAATTATAAAAACTGATTAAGATGCGATTTGAAAAAGATATTGAAAAAGTTTATGAAACAGTCCTGAACCAAATAGAAAAAGTTGAGAATAAAATTGTAGATAATAAATCGATGAAAGAAATATCCATTGATGAACTAAAGGATCTAGGTTTCTCAAATTTAGACATAGAATATTTACTTTTTAAAAAGCGTATATTTATAAAAAATAAAGGTGTAGATTTAGAATTAGCGAATTATCCTAATGATTTTCAAAATATTTTGTTTGAAATTCCTTCCGATTATTATTATAAGAAAATGTTATCCAAACAAAAAGTAGAACAGATGAAAAGATTAAAAAAGCTTGATAATATGGAAGAATAACCAAATGTATAAAGCAAGTAAAAGGAATTAATGAATAAATAAGCGAATATGAAAATATATATCTTCAAAAATAGCATTATAAAAATTTTTTTCAGTGATAATAGCTGGATAATTTAATATCCACCTCTCAAAATTCGTGATTACTTTAGAAAGGTAATTTTGTAGAGTTTTTTAGTAATAAATGGACCTTTTTGTCCCTATTATTTAAAATTAGAATAAAATACTATTTTTAAAATTATAATATAAAAAATGATTATATAAACGAAATAATATTGACAATTTTTTGTGAGTAAACTATATAATTTGAGAGATATTAATAATAACATAAAGTAAATAGGTAGAAGTATGTAGAACGCTTATTATTTTATTTAAAAATAATATTTATTTTCATTTTTTATGAAATTAATTTAAAAGAGGATGTATTAAAAATCATCATTTAGGAATAACATCATTTTTAAATTAAATTTTTATAAATATAATTAGATTTAATTTTAAAATCAATTTTTAATGAAAAAGCGAAATAAAGATTATTAAAAAAGAATGGTAGGAATTAAAATGGTATTGTTTGGAACTGATGAATGGGGCAAAGAGTTTTGTAAAAAACTTAACGAGAGTGAAGCATATAGAAAGGCAGCTGAGACATGGGAAGGAGACTTTGTCTTCGTTATGGAGCCAGATGATTTACTTGATAAAGAAAGAAGATTATATGTAGATTTGTGGCATGGCGAATGTAGAGGTGCGAAAGCTGTGGGCCCAGAGCAAGAAGCTGAATTTATAATGAGCGGTACATATTCAAATTGGGTTAAAGTAGCAAAATTAGAATTAGACCCAATTCAGGGACTTATGACTGGTAAATTCAAGTTACAAGGAGATATGGCAAAAATTATGCGCGCTACAAAGGCTGCAGTAGAGCTAGTAAAATGTGTAACGGAAGTTGAGAATGTTGAATTCTAAATTTTAATCATTCGTGCTTAATTCTAACTAAATTTATACTTAATTTTTATTTTTTAATAAATACACAATAAAATTTTTTAATATCCTTAGTAAATTTTCATTTAAAATATCTCTAATATGATTGATATTCAATAATATTGAGAGGGTGTATTTAATTTCATAATAGTTAACAGTATAGATATCCTCCAATTATATTATATATCATTTTATTTCCCAATATATTGTTTGATACTAAAAGATTTTTTCAAATTATATATTTCTGAAAAAATAGTATTAATATTTATATACTTTTATCGGGCAAAGTAGTTTGAAAAAACTCTTATTTCTAAAATTTTTTATGTATAAAAAACTAACTTATGAATACAATCAAATTAAAATTGAGATGAAATAAAATGTGGTACTGGGATGCACCAAAGATTGTTTTCGGTGAAGATGCAATAGATTACTTAGAGCAAGTCAATGGAACAAAAGCTTTTATTGTTACTGATAAAGTGATGGAAGAATTAGGATTTGTAGATATTGTTATTAATAAACTCACAAAATCAAATATTGATACAAAAGTTTTCAATGAAGTAGAGCCAGATCCGTCTGTTCAGACAGTTAGAAAAGGTGGCGAAATATGTTCAGAATATAAGCCAGATTTAATTATAGGGCTTGGAGGCGGATCTGCAATGGATGCGGCAAAAGCTATTGATTTCATTTATGAGCAGCCGGATATGAAATTAGAAGATTTATCTCCATTTGTCCAGTTTAAATTGCACCAGAAGTGTAAAATAATCCAGATTCCAACAACTTCAGGTACTGGAGCAGAAGTAACCTGGGCAGTAGTTTTAACAGATACTAAAGATCGTAGAAAACTACTCTTAGCTTCGCGTGAGATTGTTGCTGATATAGCCATTATAGATCCCATATTTCCATTAAAGATGCCCCCCTCGCTTACAGCTTCAACTGGTTTGGATGCACTTACTCATGCGATTGAAGGATATGCCTCAATTTGGAAGAATATTTATTCAGATGCGATGTGTCTAAAGGCTACAGAATTAGTGTTTGAGAATCTTGAGAAAGCTGTGAAAAATGGTTCTGACATAAAAGTAAGAGAGAATATGCACAATGCAGCAACAATGGCAGGGTTGGGTTTTGGAAATTCTCAAGCAGGAATAGCGCATTCAATGGGACATGCTATAGGTGCAGTTTTTCATAAACCGCATGGAATATGCGTAGGAATTGCACTACCATATATTGTAGAATATGCGATTTCAACTGCTGATGAACCAAAAAAGTTATTTGCTGAAATTAGTAGAAAAAGCCTTAGTATAGTGGAGGATGATGATTTTGAAGCGTCAAAACAATTAGTATCACGTATTAGGAAGCTTATGAAGGATATAGGGGCACCCACATCTTATCGTGAGCTGGAGATCTCAGAAGATGAATTCAATAAAAATTTTGATCTTGTAATAAGGAATGCGGATCAAGATTCATGTACTTCTACATTCAGACCAATGCCCTCAAAAGAAGATTTTCAAGAACTATTTAAAGCGGCTTATGAAGGCACTTCATATTTAAATAAATAAAAAAATAAACAATTTTTTTTTATTTTGTCATCAATTTTTTTGCAGTTTCTTTTTTCTTATCCATTGTAAGATCTTCAGGCTCTTTATACGTGATAGCTTCGGTGGGACATATTTTAACACATTCGGGATCTCCCCCACATAGATCACACTTAAATACTCTTCCATCAAGACCTACCAATACGCCTCCAAATGGGCAAGTAAAGACACAGATTCTACAATGCATACATTTTTCATAATTGATCAATACGGCACCTGTTTTTTCATCTCTATAATATGCGTCTCTGGGGCAGGAAGGCATACATGTAGGTTCTTCACACTGTTGACATGTGACTGGTACAAAAATAAAGCCCTTTTCTTTATCTGGAAATTCAATATGATCGATACGGGATTTGAATGGTGAAATAAAAGTCTCATGATATAATGAACATATTAATCCGCATAATTGACATCCTGTACATTTCTCATAATTTACTGAGATTATCTTTTTAGCTTCCAAATTTATCACTCCCAAATATCTTTAATAAATTCCTCCAATCCTAGTTGTTTTAATTTTTCTTTATTGGGTTTTCCTGATACAGGATCCCAGTTTCTATACTCGTAATATTCTTTTAGCATTTGTTTAATATCAGGAACTTTACCTTCTGTACCTCCATCTAATGGTCTAAGCATTATTTCGGGTAATTGATCATTTTCTGCTGTGATACCCATTTTTATATTAAATATTCTTTTGAGATTGAAAAGTCGTTCACCCAAAAGTTTCAAATCATTAACCTTATATTTAATTCCAGTAATATTTGTTAATAAATCGCAGAATTCTTTAGCGCTTATAAATGAGAAATTACACATTATAGCTGCTGCATAAACGGCTCTATAGTTTTGCAGATTTGCGACGGTTTGAGCTTTTCCTTCCATTGATTGTCGATCACCAGATATAATGCCTAAGTCTGGTTCAGGGGCTCCTAAATCTGTTTCATAATTATCAGCAGTCATATGGCATGCTCCTCGTGGAGAAGTAGCATATGTTAATGCCATTCCAAAAAAAGCCCGTGGATCATGGAACGGGATTTCCATTTTATTAACTACCGCAACTTCATTTAATGGTGCATTATATTTGAGCGCAACTCTATAGGATCCTTCAGCCAGAATATCTCCAAAACCCTCTCTCTTTGATATCATTTCAATAAGCTTTATTGCAGGATCAATATCACCCCATTTAAGCTCAAATCCAACATCTTCTGCTTTTATAATACCTTTATCGTACAAATAATAAGCATATGCAATAGTTACTCCACAGCTAATAGTATCAAGTCCAAATTCATCACATAATTCATTTGCTTTTTGTATTGCACCTAAATCATCTACAAGCAAACCTGCTCCAAATGCTCCTAATGTTTCGTATTCAGTTCCTTTTATAATACCATCAGTTTTATATTTACCCTCCTTTACTTGTACAACCCTTCCACAGCTAATTGGACACGCAAAACAAGCAGCATTTTTAATTAAATAAGTTTCAGATAATGTAGCACCTGAAATTTTTGGAGAATTTTCCCATGCTCCTTGTGTAAAATATTTAAAGGATAGATCGCCCAATGTGGCTGCGTAATCCCAATATCCAGAAGTGCCCAATGCAGAAAACATTTGAGACCGAAAACTAGCCTTTACAGTTTCTAAAGCATTTATTCCACTTTTCATAAGTTTTTTAGAGTTTGCTACTGTAATTTTGCCTCTTCCTCTTACTGCAATAGCCTTTAAATTTTTTGAGCCAAATACAGCACCCATTCCGGTTCTTCCAGCAGCTCTACCAAAATCATTAATAACTGCAGCATATCTAACCATGTTTTCGCCCGCAGGCCCTATTGCAGCTATTTTAATATTTTCATCCTTTAACTCTTTTTTAATGGCTTTTTGAACTGCAGTAATTTTTTTACCCCATAATTTTTTTGCGTCCTTTAATTCAACATTTCCATCATTAATCCATAAATAAACTGGTTTTTCGGATTTACCTGTTATAATAATTCCATCAAAACCAGCATATTTTAATTCAGGCCCAAACTTTCCCCCTGAATTAGATTCACCCCAAATATCGGTAAGAGGAGATTTTGCACATATTGAATATTTACCTACACATGGCCCTAATGTTCCTGTGAAAGGTCCAGTCATAATTATTAGAACATTTTCTGGTCCTAATGGATCTGTGTCTTTTGATACCATGTCGTAAAGCATTCTGCATGCCAGACCACTTCCGCCCAAATATTTATTTGCTAATTCCATATTCAAAGGTTTTACAGAAATTTTAGCCTCTGTTAAATCTATATATAATAATTTTCCAATATATCCATTCATTTTAAGCCCTATTTGAAATTTTTTTGTAAATAATAAACAAATTTTAAATTATATTGATAAGATTATTTTTCTAATTCTTTTTCAGGTATTACTTTCAATATTGAACCTATTTTTAATAATAAGAATAGATGGACTAGCCCTTTAACTTTTAATTTTCCCGTTAATATAGCTTTAAAATCTCCGATTTCTCGACTGCTGTATTTAAAAAAGTTTTCAAATGTAGCCATAATTTCTAATACCGGTTTTTCTACACCCTTATTTTCTAAAATTTCATATGAGCCATTTCTAAATTTAATTCCAAAAGTACCTATATCTTTAAGAATTAAATTGATATCAGCGTTTAATTTATTCAATTTTTTGCTATATTTCGAATGATTTCTTTTTTCTTCTATTAGGTCTTTAATAGTATTAATAAACATTTCCCGGAGGTTCTGTTTTTCTGATTCTTCCATTATAAAACACCTTAAATTATGTTACAATTTTTCTACTCAATAATCTTAACTTCGTTTATATTAGAAAATATTAGATAATAAGAAATTTGAAAAAAAATCTGTAAAAAATTTTCGATTAACTTACATTTTTATTTAAATTATTATTAAAAATTTAGAAAAAAAAAGCAAAAAGTCCAGAAATTTTGAATAAAAAATAAGAGATTTATGGATAACCTGGATTTTTAAGACCTAGGATATGAATTCTTATTATTTCAAAAGGCGTTCTTAAACCGAACATTACGTCTTGATGGAAACCATCGCGTAATTTCTTAAAGTTTGCGATATATTTCTTGGAGATTCCTTTACTGATGAAATAATAACATATTTTATTCATACTGGGCCTTGTTCCATTAATATAATAATAACTTGATAACATTGACCATTTTAAAGATTCCAGTTCATATTTTGTAGCCTTTGGAGAGAATGGATAGATTATAAAACTGACAAGAGAGACAAGCAAGTTAAGTACCATGTTTTTAATTAATTGTATGAAGAATCTTTTAGGTTTTTTCACGGTTTCCAGCAAATTTTCACCATAAATATGTTTACTACGATTAAGTACTGTTCCAATTACTAGATTTTTTGGTGCAAGAAGCCATGCTACAAGTGCATTAACATTAAACATCCGAGAAAAGCGTAAGTTGATGAAATCGTTTTTCTTACAAACAAATAAAGATATGAACATTCCCGTTGAGGAATCCATTATGTGTAAAACTCGTTCAATAAATCCATTTGGTCTGTTGAAAAAACCATATTTTATTGCGATTTCCTTAGCTTTTTTCCTTATTGTCTTGATTTCTTTTCTAGATGTTTTATCATCCATGACGCAAATGAGATCGCAGTCACTAGTTTCGCATAGTTCACCAGTTAAACTAGAGCCAAAAACCATCATTGAAATAATTTTGTCTTTATAATTCTGTTTTAAGTATCTGAATATATTTACAACATAACTTTTTGCTCGATCAGGTAAAAAATCAATAGCCAGGTTATCTTTTCCAACTTTCATTTATTAATTCTCCATATTTTATACAATAAATAAATAAATTTAAGAGATATATATTAGATTTAACCATTTTTTTTATTAAAATTGAAATCAATTTATTATTTTTATGTATAAGGATTGAATTTGTTTCTTTTTTTATTAATATAGTTATGTGTTATAATTTAAAATGTGTTTAATATCAGAGATTTAATTTATAATTTAAAATATTACAAACACTAATAATTAATAATATCACATATTATTCTAATATAAATGTATTTTAGGCAAATTTTAGTATTATTAAAAAACAATTTATACGGATGAAGGAAGCCCAACAAGGTTATAAAAGGAAGTAGATGAAAATGAGCGAAGAAAATAAAACAAAGATGAATAAAGACAAAAATAAAAATATTGAACCTCAAAAAGACGAACCATATTCGATTAAAAATATCATATTATCAATTGGTAGGATGATTAATGAAAGCCAGAAAAAGATAAGAAAAACAATTGAAAATATTAAGAATTTTGACATTTTAAGTAATGAATGGTTGGGTATATTATCTATGCTATCCAATCCAATATCATTAGATTTTTTAATTGATGGTATTCCTAAGGTTTTCTATGATGTTTTTGACTATGAAAATGATATTGAAGTAATTATTGATATTCCAAACATATCGAAAGAAGATATTCAAATTAAAGTACATTATAAAACCATTAAAATATATGTTAAAAATTATCTAATTGAAAGAATTGACTTGAGTAAATATTTAAAAAGATCAATTAAAGTAAAAAATGTTAGCTGCCAGTATGAAGGACGAATCTTAAAAATTAATATAAAGAAGTAGTTAGAAAATTAACATATATAGAATTTTATCATAAAAAGATACATAGTATTACTCATCTTATTTTTAAGCTTTTGATTAAATTAATTTAAGAGATCGTAATATTGAAAAATTAAAAATTTTTAATTCTAAATATTCGTCATTTACAGCATTAGGTTATTATACCAATAAATCAAAAAAGATCAAAACAGATGTTAATTGAGATATAGAGATTTAGTGAGATGAGAAATGGAGTCAGATATACTTTCTAATGAAAAAAATAAAAGAGTTGTATTGACAGGTAATGAGGCTTTTGTTAGAGGTGCTTTAGAAGCGGGTGTATCATTTGTGGCACAATATCCGGGTACACCCGTATCAGACGTAGGTGTAGAATTTAGTAGGCTTGTGAAGAAAGTCCCGAATTTGTATTTTCAATGGGCCTCTAATGAAGCCACATCATTAGAAGCTGCTGCAGGTGCATCATGGTCAGGAATTAGAGCATTATGTCCGATGAAACATGTAGGTGTTAATGTAGCATCTGATCCTATGGCAGTTATTGCAATAAATGGTCCACTATCTTCCTCTGGAAAAGGAGGACTTGTTATTTTAGCTGGAGGTGATCCTGGATCATTAGGTTCTCATTGTGAGCAAAACGACAGATTTTATACTTGGATGTTTCATATGTGTCATTTAGAGCCCTCAAACGTACAAGAAGCCAAGGATTTTATGGTAGAAGGTTATGAAATCTCTTCAAAATTTGATGTGATTACATATTTAAGGACTACTTCAAGAATCTCACATACCAGAGAGGACATCATTCTCGGAGAATTAAAATTAAATCAGAGTCTTGAGGGAAATTTTGAGAAAAATATTCCAAAATATTGCTCACTCCCGCCACATTGTATTGAAAATCATAGAAAAGTTTATGAAAGAATGAAAAAATTAGAACCCTATATTAAAAAATTTAATAAAGTAATTCCAGGAGATAATAAGCTTGGAATCATAACTGCTGGAGTACCTTTCGGATATGCTGTTGAAGCATTGCGAAGATTGAAATTAGAAGATGTACCTATACTGAAATTGGGTTGCATTAATCCAATTAATAAACAACAAGTGATTGAATTTTGTCAAGATCTGGAGCAAATTCTAGTAATCGAGGAATTAGAACCATTTGTGGAAGTTGATATAAAA
Organism: uncultured archaeon; assembly: GCA_964646355.1. Classification (GTDB taxonomy): domain Archaea; phylum Asgardarchaeota; class Lokiarchaeia; order Helarchaeales; family HEL-GB-B; genus HEL-GB-B. The sequence goes on from CAZYEE010000038.1 coordinate 18,661, forward strand.
AGAATTGTTCAAGAGGCAGATTTATCAGTAAAAATCTATGGACATGAATATGTACGAAAGTATAATGAATTAAGCGTTGCAGATGTGGTTCAATCTCTTAGTAAAATGACTGGAATACCTGTAGATTCAACGGCACAGACAATAATAGATAGATATCAAAAATATGTAAATATTATTCCCCCTAGACCACCAACTTTTTGTGCAGGATGTCCTGAAAGGGCTTTAATTTATTGTATTAGAAAAGCGACCGATGAGGATTCAACAATTTATGCTGGCGATATTGGTTGTTATGTAATGAGTTTCTTTCCCCCATTAGGAATTACAGATTGGGTGATCTGTATGGGAGGTGGACTTGGAGCGGCCGTAGGAGCATCCAAAGTGAATAAGAAACCGGTTTTAGCTCTTATGGGGGACAGCACATTTTATCATACGGGATTACCAGCGATTGTAAATGCAACTTATAACTCTGCTAATTTAATATTATTTATTCTTGATAATACTTGGACTGGAATGACTGGTGGGCACCCAAATCCAAATAGTGGAATTAATGGAATGGGAGAACCAACTGAAAAACCAGATATTGGAGAAATTGTCAAGACACTAGGAGCACGATGGGTAAGAGT
>CAZYEE010000039.1:0-19268 GCA_964646355.1 uncultured archaeon
TGAATTTCTGTATCATCTTGAAGTATAACTTTTTGTACATTATCCACTCCTAAGAATTCTTTAACACCATTAGAGGTGATTACTTTTATTCCTTTATTTACCAGTTCAGATTCGATTATTTTTGCCATTTCATAGTCAAAAAGAGGTAGAACTTGGTTAAATAACTCGACCACAACAACTTTTAATCCTAATAGGTTAAGATTTTCTGCAACTTCTAATCCGATCAGGCCCGCACCTACGATTACTATTCTTTTGCTACTGGGATTATTTGCAGTAATTGCGTTGTAAAAATTGGAAACATCATCGAGATTTCTTAATACAAAAATATTCTTTAAATCCACTCCTGGAATTGGAGGTTTTATGGGACGTGCTCCACAACAATAGATAAGTTTATCATAACCATATAATGTTATTTCATCGTTAACAAGATTTTTTACGGTAATCTCTTTATTTTTCGGATTAATATCGATTACTTCATTCTGCAAATATAAATTTATATTAAACCTTTTTGAAAATCCAGCTGGTTTTTGTACCTCTAATTGATACTTATGAGGAATAACTCCTGATAAATAATATGGTAATCCACAAGTAGCATATGAAATATTTTTCGATTTTTCAAATAAAAGGATATCAGCAAATTCATTTACTCTTCTTGCTTTAGCCGCAGCGCTCGGACCCGCTGAGGTACCTCCAATTATTATTAATTTCAAATTATTTTTTCTCATTTATACTCACTAAACCGAGATTCTTAGATTATTTACATTATTTATGCTCCAAATAAACATGTTAGTTCGTAAAGTAAATCCGTAAGATTAATATGTAAAATAGAAGGGTATTTATTTCAATTTTATCTTATTAAATGAATAATCGAATTTTGAATCAGATTAGATGGTTTGAGTGTCTCAAGACAATAGAATTTATTGGAGATTAGACGAGAAAGCGTTTTGGCCAAGCTTACGTGCCGACACTAGAAATACTGGTAGGGCTCCCGATTGGAATAATAAAAATTACCGAAAAGATATAAAATGGCCCTCTAAACCATGGGCATTCAAAATGGGAAAAGCTTCTACTTGTGCCCCAGTTATTGGGTCTGATGGAACGATATATGTAGGTTCTGGAGATAGATATTTTTATGCAGTGAATTATGATGGCTCATTAAAATGGAAAATTAAAATAGATGGTGTAGTAGACGCGGCTGCAGTGATTGGAAGGCGTACAGATTTAGATACAGGTATTGAAAAAGATTACGTCTTCTTTCCAGGAGCAGATGGATTTATTAGAAAAGTTGATTGTCAGACTGGAGAAATAATTGGGTATTTTGAAGCAACTGAACATTATAAAAATATCATTGTTCGTGGTATTCCTAAATGTAATTGGTTTGAATCTGATCTAACTTTTTCTAAAACTGGAAGATTACTTGCTGGATGTGATGATTTTGCATTTTATCAACTTGATCCTGAAACTATGACAAAAGCATGCCCCGAATATATGACGGGAAATCAAGTTTGGTGTGGCTCTCCAACAGGATTAAATGGAGAACATTATGTGAGCGGACTAGATTCATTTTTTAGGTGTGTAGATGAGAAGGGTAAACTACGTTGGATTTACCCAATATTTGGAATGGCGGGTGCATCACCAACTATTTTAGATAATGGAGATGTAGTGATAGGTTCAGGAAATAATAATATTTATTGTTTTAAAAATAAAAGCATATTTAAAATTGGAAGAGTAAGATGGAAATTCCATACAAAAGGCGATGTATGGTCGGCAGCTGCTTTATCCTATGATGGTAAAACGATCTATGTGTCTTCCGCTGATGGAATTGTATATGCATTAAATACATTAAGTGGAAAATTAAAATGGTCGTTTCCAACACTTGGGCCCAATAGATGTGGCTGTGTTTTAGATAGAAGTGGAAATGTCTATATCGCGAGTGGAGACGGTAAAATTTACAAATTATCAAAGAATAATGGTCAAAGAATATGGAGCTTTGATTGTAGTCAATTTAATATATCTAAAGAGTTCAGAGAATTTGATCGTTATCATTTTGTACCTTCTTCAATTGCTTTATCTCCAGGAGGAATTTATGCACCAAATCAAAATGGAAATTTGTACTATATACCATTTGAATATATGGAAAATGAGGAGGCTAGACAAGATCCGAGATGTTGTTTCGATCCTAATCCCGACATACCATTGAATGGAGAATATTTAATTCCTATAAGCCCAGGGGGACACCCAATCATGAATGAGATCAGTTCATATAATAGTATGAATTCGTTAATCAAATTTAATAGAAGATTAGGTCGTTCTGATGTAATAACATTAAAGCTGATAGTTACTAAAGATGGACAAATATTAGATACTAGAATTACCAATATAGAAATTAAAATGAATCCTAATTTTGATTCTAGGATTCAAATAAGCACAGATGCAAGATATATAAATGTTGTTCCTCTGGAATTCTTAAAGTCAGATGCAAATTACGAAATAGAATTGAAAATCAAATATGTTATTCCTAAAAAATATGGCTGGTTTATTTTCCCTTTAGATAGAATATGGAAAGGTAAAAAATCAGAAGGATATATAGAAACCAAATTATTATTTAAAACTATTAGTTATGATTCGATAATAAACGAGAAACAATCCTTGTTAAGGATAGGCGATTTTAATAAACAAATTCCGGGAGACGTGTTAATATTAAAAAATATCTTTCCATGGCAAGAGGCATTAATGATAAATTTAGCAATCATCGCATTAGACGATTTATACATTCTTGCGAGCCCAATATATCATGACGTGAATAAAAAACGAATAATATTTTGGTGTGAGATGGCAGAGAAAATAGAAGGAATAGAAGAAGATTCTAACCCAAAAATTGCTAAATATAAAGTTATGACCGATTTTCAGAATGTACCTTTTAGATTTACTCTAGATATGAAATATGATACAGATGGTACTTTTTCTATTTCTACTTCTGGATTTAAATTGAACTGGGCGGGTGTAGTTCTCCCGTTTAAACTGTTAATTTTATCTGGTAGACTCGATAATAATTTAAAATTACAAGGAGATACAACGGCCTATTTTGAAACACCAGTAAATGAGATTCCTTTATTTGGAAAATTACTTAAGGCTATGAATGTTGTTAATAAAGATGGTAATTTTATGGCAGTAGGTACTTATAATCTTGAAAAGGCCCAAGGTCCCGCCATTAAACCTTCAAAAGGTCTGGTTGAATCATTAGAAGTTCTTAATAATAAAATATCTGTCAAATTTTCCACCAAGGACCATAATGGAATTATTTTAAAAAATCATTTTATAAGCATCGCTCTTATTGATGTTACAGAAGGAAAATCAATAAAATGCGATTATCAAGGTGGAATTTCATTTATAACAAATATGGAGGGCTATATTGAAAAATTGGAATTCACACTGAATAAAGATTTAGCAAAAATCTATTTAAATAAAAAAAGATGTCTGGCAATTATAATTAAAGATACTACACCAATATTCGCTAAGATTATTTAAATCATTTAATCTGAATATTGAAAAATGGTCAAAAATACTTAAAAGGTGATGTAAAATTAGGAATAAAAAATCATTCATTAAAAATATATTATTTTTTAGTTTCTTACACACTTTAAATTTATCCATTTCTGTTTTCTATTTTGACTTTTATGCAGGGCAAGGAACTGGGGGCTTTGGGATAGAAGGAACAACACAAGGAATTGGCCTTTATTATGTCTATATGTTCTCATTTTTCAACAGTTTAATTGTATTATTAGCAATACTAAGGGTAAAAGTATTTGGAACAGGATTGCTTATATATTTACCATGGGCTTCAGTTGGATTTTTCATTGAAATGTATTTTGAGCTAATTCTGAACCCGGTATTAATCAATATCTGGGGAGTAATTGGATGGTGTCTATTTGGATTGCTAACGGGATTATCTGCAGATTTATCATATTGGTATTTAAGAAAGAAAACCTCATTAAAGGAGAAATACACTGCATCAATAACAGCAATGATTATGAGTCTAGTTTTCTTTATATTAAATGTTATAGCGAGTATATTTTTTTATAAAAATGGAATGGCAAATTTGAATTTTTCACCCAGCACATTTTTAGGTAATGCATATTTTGGCATTCCATGGATGATAATAAATTCATTATTCGGTGGATATGTCGCATATAATTTAAATAAAGATTTAACGAAGAATTCCTAAGCTATTTAGAGATATAGACATTATGGAGATAAAAGAATAATGCGGATAATAATGCGGACAATTTTTAACAAAAAAAAATAGAATTAAATCATTAAATTTCTGGTGCATTTGTATTGGGCTCAAATTTAATGATTAAATTTGCTGACTCTGGAGTTAATTTAAAATTTTTGTCATTAATAATCATTTTTTTAAATTTAGTGCTTTTTATAGGTAATAAATGAAATTTGATAAGTATTATTAATAGGATATTAAGCGGTAGAACATAAAAAAGAACACTGAAAGCAACTCTGAGGGTTAATTCGAGACCAACAGAAAAGATTGATAGTGTAAAAGATAGAATAACAGCCATTCCTGTTAAGCTATTAAACAGGGTGCCTACTTTAAGTCCGACTTGAAAAATTGCATTTCTTTTACTATTATAATATCGAAACCCACACCAATCAATAAGTTTAATGGGTACAATCAAAAATGTACTTAGAACTGGAAATATTAGAACAATTGCATAAAAATACAGATTAAAAATATCGACAGAGATCGAGAAAATCTCATTAACTAGTTCAACACCTGAATTAAGAATAAAAATAACAATGGATAGATAAAGAGCAGTTGGATATAATGCTTCTCTTAAATAATTTGATATACTTGTCGGATATTCGTTTTCTGTAAAAAAGTAAATAGATTTTGGTCTTTTTCTATTTCTATAAATGATATAATGTAAAAAAACTATAAAATATTTTGCTACATAGGGCGAAAGTAAATACCATAAAAGATAAGTTATGCCAAGTGGAATTAGAAATAATTTTAATAGAGATAAGATATTCCCATAGAAGTCGTATCCAAAATTTCTAAGAATTGTACTGAAAATAATATGAACAATCGGTAGAATAATGCTAAATATCGTTAAAATCTTTAAAGAAAGTTTCATAAAAAACATAATAAAATTTATTATATAAATACCTAGGTTAAATTCTTAGGTTTATTGATGCATCTTATTCTTTAAATAATATTTGATGTTTCCATAAAGATCTAAATTCCGAATTTTCATTCGATATAAAATAGACTTGATAAAATTACAATAATGCATTTAGAAGAATCTAAAAAAATGGGTTAATTACTGTAATTCAAGATTTTTTAATGGAATACAAGAAGAGGTCTTTTAATATATAAAATATCTCAAATCTAAGATAGAAAGTATCAATAATTGAACTAAATCATTACCATTTTTAAAAAATTTTTGTAGAATATTTATTTACTAAAATCATGTTTTCTGTGTTTAATCATATTTTCTGTGTTTAATCATGTTTTCTATGTTTACCTTTGAATCTTCTTCCTCTTTTATGTCTTTTTGGTCCAGGTATCGGTTCTTTCTGTAAATCTTTAGGACCACTGTTAGAAATTCGGACATATATATTTTTGGCAATAGAGGGATCAAGTGCATATTGTGTTTGGTCGATTTGAACCACAATAGGACCATTAAAGGGCATTTTTTGATGAATCTTCAATTCTACACCAGGAATTATACCAATCGACATTAGACGATGCATTATATCATTTTTATTGGTGGTAAAGTACAAACAAGTACCAGATTCACCCACTTTTAACTCATTTAATGGTTTGATTACTGATTCAAATTCTCTCATTGACTTTTTACAACAGGGCCCTGGTGGAATTCTAAATCCGTGAGGACATATTTGAGGGTGGCCCAATAATGTACAAATGGCGGCTTCTATAGAGTCATCAATGGTATGCTCAAAACTACAAGCTTGTTTCTCCAAGTTTGCATCGTTTTTAATATTAAGTACATCAGTAAATAATCGTTCAGCCAATCTATGAGATCTAATTATATGAATAGCACGTGCTCTACCCTTTTCGGCAAAGTATATCTTATTATTTTTTATCTTAATATAATTAAATTCTTGTAAAATATTTAAGATTTCTTGAAAATTTTTATAATAGTCTCTGAATTCCTTATCGAGCATATCAAGAGGAACTCCGTCCATTTTCTCATCTTCTAATTTTATCCATAGAAATTCCATAATTTCGTCGATCAACCTATAATTCATAAAACCTATAGCCATTTTTAAATCACGACATTCTTTTTATATTTTTTTATTCTTTCTAATTTTTTTCAAAAATTTCAATAATTTTGGGTCATTTGGAGGGAATTCGTATCCACAATTATCGCATTTTATCAATTCGCATTTAGATTTGAATGGGTTTGGACAGCTTTTGCATGCTATAACTTCATTATCCAAAATATTGATTTTATGCCCGCAAATTGGGCAACGAATATATATTTTTTCCTCGCTTGACATATTAACCAAATACAAGTGTTAATACAAAATTTAATATGCTACTTATGAATATTGAATAAAAGAATACAAAACCGAGGATCAAAAGGGTGTTTTTAATACCTCTTTCTTTAAACATGATTAAAATAGCGGCGATACAAGGGACAAATAATATAATTAATGTAGTGCCTACGGAATATTGAATAGAGGATAAGCCCGCAAATTCAGGACTATTAAATAATGCTGCAGCTCCTAAGTCTCGTCTTATCACTCCCAGTAACCATAATGCAGCCGCTTCTTTTGGCAAACCTAATAAATAAACTGTGATGGGCTCAAATAAATTGTTAACATATTGAATAGCATTTGTCTCATTAAGTATGCTAATTAAAAGAATTCCAATAAAAAATAACGGTATAGCCTCTTTTAAAAATGCCTTAGTCCGCATCCATGTTTTTAAATAGACATTGGATAATTTTGGCATTCGCATCGGCGGAACTTCAATTATAAATTTAGATTTTTCCCCAGGAATTATTTTATTTGCCAAATATCCGATGATAAAGAGTTGGCTCACAACAATGAGAAGAACAATGAACGCCCATTGTAGACCTACTTGAAACATTAGTCCGATGATTATACCTAGTTGTGCCGAACATGGTATTGCTAAAGCAATTAATAGCGAGCTAATAATACGTTCTTTTCTACTATCCAATATTCTGGTAGTCATTATTGCAGATGTACCACAACCAAGCCCTAAAATAATTGGAATAATTGCTTTACCATTCAATCCCATTTTATTTGCAAGTCGGTCTGATACAATAGCAACTCGTGAAAGATAACCTGAATCCTCCAATATAGCAAACGCTAAGTAAAAAATACTGACAATAGGTAATATTAATCCAATGGTCCATGATATCCCAGCAGTAAGTAATCCAAGATCTCCCGCTAAAATGTTAATAAGATGAGTTCGCCACGGCTCAGCCAGATTATTTAACAAGATAGTTATACCATTATTAACAAATTCAGAATATGGAGTGAAAATATATGTCGAAAGCAAATCTACGATTACTACAGCCCCAACATAACCAACAAATAAAAATACAAGAAGCATAACACCAATTGCAATAATTGGACCCCAAACTTTATGGATTGTGATATCAATTTTAAATTTTGATTCTCTTTTATCAATGCCAGAAACTGAATACTTATTTACAATTTTTTCAGCATATTCTTCTCTTATTTCAGAGATAACACTAATTAAAGGCCTTGAATATGCATTTTTAACTTCCTCTACCATTCTGAATAGCTGATTCCTGATATTATTTGGAACATTTATTTCAATCCAATTGAACATAACTTTATCGTCTTCAAGTAGACTAAGTACGACCGAACGAGGTGAAATTGGACATTTGATATTATTATCTTCAAAAATTTGTTCAAAATTGGTTATTAGCTCTTCAATTTTATCAGTATATCTAATATATGGTTTGACAACAGGTTTGTTAGTTCTTATTAAATGTATATATTTTCGTATTTTACCAATACCCACTTTTTCTATTGCAATAGCCCCTGTTACGGGAATTCCCAATTCTTCAGATAATCCATCAATATCTAATTTAATATTATGGGATTTAGCTTCATCCATCATATTTAAAACAAGAATTATTGGAATTCCCAATTCAAGTAATTGAAAAGTAAATAGAATTGTCCTTCTTAAATTCTTTGCATCTCCTACTTGAATTATAATGTCTGGAATTTCGTCTAATAGCACTTTTTTTGTTACTTTCTCATCCTCTGATAATGGACTTAAATTATAAATTCCAGGAGTATCGATAAAATCATATTTTACATTATCTACATAATTTGCACCACGCATAAATTCTACAGTTGTGCCCGGATAATTACTTACACATGCATATTTACCTGTCAAATAATAAAAAATAACAGATTTTCCTACATTTGGATTTCCAATTAACATAATTTTTGGGATGGCAGGTTCAGAAGTTATAATACATTGCTTATTATTTTTCAATCTTTTTCTTCCTCTGCGAAACCTGTGTTTCCCGAATTTTTGATCATTTTTTCCATGAACCATTATCAATACAACCGTTTTAATGATGAACTAAATTATTGAATCTCTTATTATTCAAGTCAAATTATTCACTTAAAAATTTTTAGGTATGCCTAAATCTATTTTAAAAAATTAGTAAAAATCTTCTATAAAGATTTTATTCATAAAAATTATACAATAATATATAAAATAAAAGTTTTTTTAAATTTATTTATGATTTAATGAAATATCCATTGGTATTCCTTTGGTAATTGATCCACTCACTACACAATATTTTTTATAAACATCAAAACATTCTAATAAATCTTCTTCATCATCTTTATTTTTTAATTCAACATCAATTTTTACATGAAGGTTTGTAATTCGTAATAAGCTTCTTCCATCCACGTCAACATGATGCATTTCCGCTTCAGCGATAACAATCATCTTATTTACTTCAATTCCAAATTTATCCAAACAGAATTTAAAAGATGTGCCATTGCATCCTGCTACAGCTGTGCATAAAAATTCAATTGAGGAAGGGCCTCTATCATTACCGTGAAATTCTACTGGTTCATCCATTAGAAATTCTGGAAAATCTTTTATTTTAACCTTAAAAGTGATATTATCTTGAAGTTCTGCTATTGCTCTTGCAGGCATTTAAATCACCATAAAGACATTGAATAAAATTAATATTGATGATTTGTAATTGAGATTTAACTTATTTTTGGTATTAAGTTAATTTGGATTAAATATTTTTGGATTTGAAATTGAAAATTTCATTAACCTTCACGACTAAAAAAAATGAATATTTAAAATATGATATAACATTGTTAGTTCCAAAAAAAAGCAATTCGATATTTTCAATTAAAGAAATAATTCAATTATACGTTAGATTGTTTTTTCCGATATAAAGGACTCATATTTCTAAGTTTTTCCACTATTTCTTTGAGATTCATTAGGAAATAATCAGCTTCCTCGTATGTATTTTTTCGACTCAGACTGACTCTAATAGTACCATGCAATCCTTCTTCGTAAGAACGCCCTATTGCTTGTAAAACATGTGATGGTTCAATATTTTTAGAAGCACAAGCTGAACCTGTAGAAACTGCGATTCCTTTGTCGCTTAGCATTAAAAGGATGGATTCACCTTCTATATATTTAATTGAAACATTTACATTATTACAGAGCCTTTTATCGCCCTTTGTATCAATATCAGGCCCATTTAAATAACATTCGGGGATTTCATCAAATATATTTTTGATGATATAATTTCTTAATTTTGTCATATATTGAATATGATCTGTTGTTGCGATCTCAACAGCCTTTGCGAATCCTACTGCTCCCGGAACATTTTCTGTACCTGCTCTCAATCTGAATTCATGCCCGCCACCATCTATTAGTTTTTTTATCCGACGCTGTAATTCCTTTTTTATGTATAATGCACCTATTCCTTTGGGTCCATGAATTTTATGAGCGGTAATTGATACCAGGTCTAAGTTATATTTTTTTACATCTAGTGGAACCTTAGTGAATGCTTGCACAGCATCAGAATGAAAAATAACATCTTTTTCTTTACAAATTTGTCCGATATGTTCCAAATCTTGAATTGTCCCTATTTCATTATTAGCTTGCATAATAGAAACGAGAACTGTTTTGTCCGTAATTAATTTTTCCAGTTGATCTAGATCAACAAAACCTTCCTTGTCCACATTTAAATAGGATACTTTGAACCCTTCTTTTTCCAACGCTTTTGCAGAATTCAATATTGCTGGATGTTCAATACTTGAAACTATAAGATGGTCTTTTTGTTTTTCTTTAAATGCATATGCAATTCCTTTTAATGCATAATTATCACTTTCTGTGCCCCCTGAAGTAAAAATAAGTTCATCATATTCGGCATTAAGTCTTTTTGCAATTATTTCACGACTCCGTTCTATTGCCTCACGTGCCTCATGCCCAAAAAAGTGTAGACTTGAAGCATTACCAAATTTTTCATTAAAATAAGGTATCATCGCCTTAATTACTTCTTCATCTACAGGTGTAGTAGCTGAATTATCGAAATATACTTTCATTTTTATGAGCCTTCTTTTTTTTTCTTTAATTAAAGTCTAAAATTAAATTCTATTGATTTATTAAGAATTAAAGATTTAATATTAATACACTTAAATCCAATTCTTTAATTATGGCAATTCTGTATTAAAAAGATTTTTGAATAAGTAAAAATTATTTATAATCATGAAAAGTTTGATATTTTATAATACAAGAAGTGGTAATACTAAAGGATTAGCTGAAAAATTAAAGGAAATATTAGAGAAAAAAGGATATGACTGTGTTATATATCGAGACAAGGAAATAAAAAAAGACTTGAAAAAATTAGAGGATTATGAATTACTATTAATTGGATCGTGTACACATATTGGTGGGCCAGCCTTTTTTCCATTTAGATGTATTCTAAAGAAAATTCGAAAAATGGATAGTTTGAAAGACAAATATTTAATATGTTTCGCTACTTCAAAAGATCCTAAAGATTGGAAAAAAACATGTGGATATATTAAAAAGAAGCTGGCTCATTTAAAGTATATCGGAGAAGTTGGTTGTGTAGAAAAAGAGTATCAAAATGCATTAGAAGAATTTGAAAAAGTAATTTCAAATATTAAATAGATACATGTTTAAAAATCATTTTATTATAAGTGATTTTTTTAATTTTTTACTGAAATATCAAATTGTTTAATAACCTCTTAACTAACAAGAATTTATTTTCTTCATTTAAAATAATTTAAAAGTAAAAGGTATAATTTTAAATTTATATAAGTGTATTTAATTTTCTATATGAAAAATATACTCAAATATTGCCTAAAATAATTAAAAAATTATTAAAACACAATCAACAGAAGTAATAAAAGGATAAAGATCAATTTTAAAAAGATGGATTCACAAGAGCTATAAATACAAAAAAAAGGCGATGTAAATGGAATACAATGAAAAAGTGCTAGAACATTTTCGTAATCCTAGAAATGTTGGTGTTATGGAAGATGCGGACGCTGTAGGGGAAGTTGGGAATCCTGTGTGTGGAGATATGATGTATATTTATATAAAGGTCAATAAAGATACTGATACCATAGAAAAAATATCATTTCAGACCTTTGGTTGTGGTGCCGCAATCGCAACCAGTTCAATAATTACTGAAATGGCAAAAGGAAAGACTTTAGATGAAGCCTTGAAAATTACCAGAAAAGATGTGGCAGACGCACTTGGTGGTCTACCCCCACAAAAGATGCATTGCTCAAATTTAGCTGCAGATGCACTACATGATGCCATTAAAAAATATCGTGAAAAATTTCAGAACAAATAAGAAAACAGGATTAAAATGAAATATTATCAGAATATATTAAAGTTAATCGGAAAAACACCACTTGTAAAGATTAACAATCTGAATCCGAATCCAAATGTACAAATATTTGCAAAATTAGAGAATTTTAATCCATCAGGTTCAGTAAAGGCGAGAATCGCTGTAGCTATGATTGAAGCAGCTGAAATAGAGGGAGTTTTAACGCATGATAAAATTGTAATAGAGCCTACAAGCGGAAATACTGGTATTGCTCTGGCAATGTGTTGTGCAGTTAAAGGATATGCATGTGAAATTGTGATGCCAGATAATATGTCAATAGAACGTAGAAAAATAATGATAATTTATGGAGCAAAAGTCACACTAACACCTGCTGAAAAAGGTACTGACGGAGCTATTGATTATGTAAGAAAAGTGGTTGCAGAAAATCCAGACAAATACTTTTTTCCAGATCAATTTTCAAATAAAAATAACCCTACTATACATTATCACACAACTGCTAATGAGATTCTAGATGATACAGATGGACAGATAGATATGTTTATCGCTGGGATTGGAACTTCTGGATCTTTAATGGGAGTCGCTAAAAGGTTAAAGGAATATAATCCAAAAATTAAGGTTATAGGAGTAGAACCAGAACCAGAATCAATAATTCCGGGGCTTAAAAATTTGGATGTATCATACATTCCAAGAATATATAATGAAACATTAATTTCTGAAAAAATATATGTTTCTAGAGATGATGCAGAACATGCTACAAGAATGCTGGCACTTCAAGAGGGAATATTCTGTGGAATTAGCAGTGGAGCTGCATTTCATGCAGCATTAATGAAAGCAAAAGAAATGAAGAAAGGTACAATAGTGGTTCTCTTCCCAGATGGTGGAGTTAAGTATATTAGTGATCCTATATTTCTTCCAGATAAGTGTCTTGAATGTGTAAGAATTTGTAGAATTAGGACCTTATGGGATTTAGAATATATAGAATCAATTAAAAAATGGTGGAAATAAATTGAAAACTTATGAGGAAATTAATAATAAAATTAAAAATGGTGATGTAATAGTAGTCACTGCTGAAGAAATGATAAAAATTGTAGAAGAAAATGGGCCTGAGAAAGCTGCAGAAGAAATTGATGTGGTAACCACTGGAACCTTTGGAGCTATGTGTTCTTCAGGTGCATTTTTAAACTTTGGACATTCTGACCCTCCGATAAAAATGGAACACGTCTGGTTAAATGGTGTTCATGCTTATCATGGAAATGCGGCTGTCGATTGTTATATTGGAGTTACAAGAATGAGTGACAAAAGACCTTTTAAATACGGAGGTGGGCATGTTATAGAAGATCTGGTCCAAGGAAAACCAATAAAATTAAGGGCTACTTCGTATACAACCGATTGTTATCCTTTGGATGAAGTAGATACAACTTTTACGATCGAAGATCTTAATCAAGCAATATTATGTAATCCACGTAATGCATATCAGCGTTATGTTTGTGCAACTAACAGTACAAACAGAACAATATATACTTACATGGGAAAACTGCTCCCCAATTTTGGAAATGCTACGTTTTCTGGTGCCGGCGAATTAAGTCCATTACAAAATGATCCGGATTATGAGACCATCGGAATCGGAACAAGAATATTTCTAGGTGGGGGAATTGGCTATGTTATTGGAGAAGGAACTCAACATAATCCCAGAAATGGATTCGGTACTCTTTTTGTAAAAGGTGATTTAAAGCAGATGAGTGCTGAATATTTAAAGGGAGTAACATTTAAGAGATATGGAACTACAATGTATATTGGAATTGGTATACCAATACCTATATTAAATCCAGGACTCGCAAAAAAGACTGGTATAAAAGACGAAGAAATTTTTACAGATATTGTTGATTATGGTATACCTAGAAGAGATAGACCCATATTGGGGAAAGTCTCATATAAAGAACTAAAAAGCGGTAATATTAAAATAAATGATAAAAAGGTTAGAGTGTCATCGCTTTCATCTCTATATATGGCTAAGAAAATAGCAAATGAACTTAAAAAGTGGATCCAAGAAGGTAGATTCTTTTTAACAAAACCAGTAGAACGACTTCCAACAGATACTTCATTTAAACCAATGAAAATGGCTAAAGAAATAAAATTTGTGAGGGCAGTACGCCGGGATGCTTTTACATGCAGACTTAATGATAGTATAAGATATGTAGCAAATTTGATATTAAAAGAAAGTACAAATCATGTTCCAGTTGTGGACGAAAAAGATAGATTGATAGGAATTGTTACAAGTTTTGATATTACTAAAGGATTAGCCTTGGATAAGACGAGATTGGATGAAATTATTACAAAAAATGTCATATATACTACATGCGATGAACCGATAGAAATAGCTGCCCGAAAAATGAGAATTAATAAAATTTCAGCTCTTCCAGTTGTTGATAAAGATCATAAAGTTATTGGAATAGTTTCTGCGGAGGATTTGATATAAAATGGTCTTAATAACTTTAAATGTATCGCCCAGTGCGATGGGAAATATTGAAGATTATGCCAAATTAATCAGAAGAGTTTTAGACCTCGATATTTCTTTTAATATTATACAATTTTCAACCTCTCCAAAATCAGTAAACCTAATAATTGAAGTTCCTAAAGATAAAGTCAAACCTTTAATTACAGCTTTAAAAGAATATAACATTATAATCGAGAAAAAAGAACCGATTAATATCAATGATCAATGTATTCATTGCGGGCAATGTATTTCGCTATGTTCTACTGGGGCTCTATATTATGATGAGGAATATAAGGTCTGTTATGATCCTGAAAAATGTATTGGATGCCTCTTATGTGTTGATTCTTGCCCACGTGAAGCTATACAAGAAAATATTTAATAAATTCTTTAAATTTTTAGTACATTTCTGTTATATTTGATAATTTTCTGAAATATTTTTCAGTTTATTTAACATTTAAAAAAGTAAGAATTAAATAGTGAAAAAGTTATTTTTAATTAGTTAAATTATTTATTCAAGTAAAGAATAAATGAAAACCATAATTTTATAACATATATTTTCATTAAAATTTAAAAATCAAACAAAAAATAATTAAAAAGGGATATTATGAGTAATGATTATGAATCGCTTCCTGGTGGAGAAGTATATCGTGCATTATACAATTCCGGTTCAATAATATTAGCAGTAAATCCAAGGTTTAACCCAGGTGTTCTTGAAGGAATTTTCCAAGCTGGAAAAGAAATGAATTCTGTCATTATTTTTGAACTGGCTAGATCCGAATGCGACTTGAATGGCGGCTATACGGGATTAACACCCCAAACTTTTGCAAACAACGTAAGATCAGTTGCTAAAAAAGTTGATAATCCATATTTTATAATCCATGGAGATCATATCACAATTAAAAAGAAATCGGATGAGATTATAGAAAATACTAAAAAATTAATCAAAAATCAGATTGATAATGGATATAAGAGTTTTGCTATAGATGCATCATTTCTATTTAATCATGATGGCGAAACTACATATGAACAGCTTGAGGATAACATAAAAGTAACTACAGAACTTGCTCATTTTATTAAAGATAATGCTCCTAGAATTGACTTCGGACTGGAAGTCGAAGTAGGAGAAATCGGTAAAAAAGATGAAAAAGGATTTGTATATACTTCCGTTGATGAGGCAGTAACGTATATTAAAGCCCTTAATGAAAATGATGTATACCCAAATTTCCTGGCAATAGCCAATGGATCTACCCATGGGAATATTTATGATGAAAAAGGAAGACCCATTGAACAGATAACCATTGATATTCCCAGAACAATTGACATCGCAAAAGCAATAGAACCATATAAAGTTAGAATAGCACAACACGGAATTACAGGAACTCCTCTAGAACTTATTAAAGAACATTTTCCTAAGGGTTTGATTGGTAAAGGAAATGTAGGTACTTACTGGCAAAATATCGTCTGGGAAGTTCTGAAAACAAGCGAAATAGAATTATTCTCCTCAATCCAAAAATGGGTAATGGACAAGTTCAAACCTGCTAATCCAAATAAATCGGATGTAGAAATATTTGGAAAAAATTCAAAATACGCATTCAAGGAATTCTTTAATCCATTACACTCAATAAAACTTGAAACTATTGAAAAAATCAAGAATAGTGCATACACAGAAGCGGTTAAATTCATTGAGGCATTTAACTCCAAAGACACAATAAATTATCTTAAATAATTTCTAAAATTTCTTGTTTTTAATCAATTTTTAGTAAATTTTAGAATAAAAGAAAAAGACTAAGAACTTTTTAAAATTCTACAAATTTTTATTTCTCCTTACTTAATTGAAAATTTTTCATTTATTTGCAATTTTATATCCCTTATTTTGTGTTTTGAATTAATTAATAAGGATATATTTTTGAGAATCTTTATTAAACAATCCATATTAGTTTTAAACATTATAATAAGATTTTTTATTTTCAATAGTTACAGATTTTAAGATTTCAAGATATATAATTTTGAAATAAATTTCGAGAACCAAATTTCAAGTCTATATATCGCTCTTATTCCTGAAGTTCCAAATTTATTAATGTTGCTAAATAGATGCTTAATATAATTATTTAAAATATTATTAAGCTTTAAATTATCTATTAATTATTAAACATATACTCTAAAAACATTCATTAGAATAATAAAATGTTAAATTATTTGATTAAGTTCCTATTTTTTTCATAAAATATTTTGATTTACGAATTTTAATTATAGAAATAGAATAAAAAATAGAATTTGAGCAATATTCTCATAATTCACTCTAATAAACTTAGAATTGGGCCCATTTCACTTTCCTTTACTCTATCATATATAATGAATGTTTCAGTCTCTTTGATTCCATCAATATCATGTATTCTATTCACGATTTCCGTTAGTTCGTTCAAATTACTGGTATAAATTTTAATAATACCGTCGTATTTTCCAAACAATCTGTAAATTACTGAAATTTGGGGGATATTTTTTAATTTTTTTTCATCAATTTTCCTTATTTTAGGATTAGGGTCCTCTCTAAATAAGATATAAGCTTTTACTTGTAACTCTTCAATTATAGAAGTATTAATTCTAATTGAAAAATTTTCAATAATATTATTCTCCCTCAATTTTCTAATTCTTTGAGAAATATGTTGTCTGGTAGTATTCAATTTTTCAGCAATTTGATTAAATGATTGATTACTGTCAATTATCAAATTTTTTAATATCTTTTTGTCCAAATCCTTTAATTTTTTTAAAGATACAATTTTTGATTTTTCCATAACTACTAGTTGTTATATAATTATTTAAAAATTATTAACAGTTGTAAACAGTTATAACTAAAAAATCTTTACATGGGAAAAAGTTTATATACTAATGATGGCTTGTTAAAAAAAATAAGATTATTTTCAAAAAAAAGTGATATTAAACGGAGTCTATGATGAAATTGCAAGTAGTAGAAAAAGAGTGTTCAGACCGACAAAAATCATTTAAATTCGAGAAAGTTATAGATAAGATAAAATTAAAAGAATTAAAATCATTTAAGAATTCCAAAATATTAGCGACAATACGAAAGTATGCAGAGCTATTAAAACCCAGCAAGATATATGTGATCACCGATTCTATGAAAGATGAAGAATTTGTCAGAAAAATGGCTATAATAAACAAAGAAGAATATAAATTGCGAATGAAAGGACATACGGTACATTATGATTCTTATTATGATCAAGCCCGTGATAAAGAAAATACGAGAATATTAGTAACTCCAGAAACACCAATGAGCAAGAGATTAAATACAATTGATCGAGAAGAAGGATTAAAGGAGATTCTTTCTTATATGGATGGCATCATGAAAAATAAAAGTATGATAGTCCTATTTTTTACTCTTGGTCCAAGAAATTCTCCATTTAGTCTTCATGCATTGCAAATCACGGATAGTTGGTATGTTGCACATAGTGAGATGATATTATATCGTAATGGTTATGAGGAATTTAAAAACATGGATGAATCTGATGAATTCTTCGTGTTCGTTCATTCTGCAGGTGAGTTAGACGGAAATGTTACTCGAAATATAGATAAAAGAAGAATTTATGTTGACTTGTTGGGTAAAAGAGTACTCTCATGCAATAATCAATACGCAGGAAATTCTATTGGATTAAAAAAACTTGCATTAAGACTTGCTATATATAAAAGTAATCATGAAGATTGGCTGGCAGAACATTATTTCATTATTGGTGTAGAAAATAGAATAAAAAACAGAAAAACATATTTTTGTGGCGCCTATCCTTCTGCTTGCGGAAAAACAAGCACATCCATGATGAGCTCGACAGATGAATATAAGTTTACCATTGTTGGAGATGATATAGCTTATTTGAGAAATATTAAAAATACCTGTAGAGCTGTTAACGTAGAAAAGGGAATATTTGGTATAATTAAAGACGTTAATCCAAAAGATGACCCGTTATTGTATGAAGCATTAACAAGTGAACGAGAAATTATTTTTTCTAACGTGTTAGTTAAGGATGGTATTCCATACTGGCTTGGAATGGGAAAAGAAGTACCTAAAACTGGTATAAATCATTCAGGTAAAGATTGGTTTTTAGATAAAACAGATAAATTGGGAAATATAATTCCATTTGCACACCCTAATGCAAGATTTACCATAAATTTAAACGAATTAAGAAATATAGATCCGCACTGGGATGACCCTGAAGGAGTTCAAATTAAAGGAATTTTTTATGGAGGAAGGGATAGCGACACAAACGTACCTATATATGAAAGTTTGGACTGGGAAAATGGTATTTTTGATGGCGCTACAATAGAGAGTGAAACGACAAGTGCAACATTGGGGGCAGTTGGAGTCCGTAAAAATTCTCCTATGGCCAATATGGACTTCTTAGTAGTGCCACTTGGGCTCTATTTAAACAACCACAAAAAGTTTGGTGAAAAATTAAAGGAAAACTGTCCAAAAGTATTTAAAACAAATTACTTCCTTAAATTCAATGGAGAATATACAAATGATAAATTAGACAAAAAAGTATGGGTCTGTTGGGCTGAAGGAAGAATATACAACGATTTTGACGCAATAAAAACTCCATTTGGTTATATCCCGAAATATGAAGACTTGAAATATCTTTTTAGAAAAATTCTGCATAAAAATTACACAAAAGAAGACTATGAAATACAATTTTCAATTAGAGCAAATAAATTACTAGAAAAATTGGCACGAATGGAAAAATTATTTGAAGACGAACTCGATATGCCTAAATTTTTCTGGGACATCTTAGAAAAACGGAGAAATGAATTACAAAATCTAATCAAAAAACACGGAAAAGAGATAATATCACCAT
>CAZYEE010000040.1:0-19212 GCA_964646355.1 uncultured archaeon
TCTTAAAATAAATACAAACTAGATTACATATAATATTAGAGTAAACAAATACTACAAAAATAAGATAGATGATCACATGACTAACTTATAACTTGACTAAGAAAAATTCATAGTCTAACCTATTTTTTATCAGTCCATAACTCCAATCTTAATTAGAAAAAAATTTTTATTGACACTAATTAGGATTTAATTAAAAATAAAATATAATATAAAAAACGAACATAATTGATTGAATTGAGAATTAGAGAGAATTTCTCTAAAATTTGACTTTAATCAGATAATTTAAGAATAAAAAATTAAAAATTAATTTATGTATAAAAAGGAGTGATTTAATTGGCTAAAGAAAGTGCAACTTTTAAATTTGATTCACTATCAACCGCTAATATTAAGGTAAAAGGACTCCAGATTAGCATCCGGGAACTACCAGTAGAAGAGTGGACAGAAGAACCAGAAGGACCTCATGCATTTCCTGAATTGGTTGATTTAAGAAATTGGTTTCACATTCTTTTAAAGAAATATCCACCATTCTATGCACCTGTTTGCGATTATTGTTGTTTATGTACATTTGGTAAATGCGATTTAAGCAGAGAAAAACACGGCGCATGCGGTCTCACACTTGCCGCTCAACAAGCTAGAATTGTTACATTAGCATGTTGTATTGGAGCTTCATGCCACTGTGGCCATAGTCGACACTTAGTACATCATCTTATAGAAAAATATGGTAAAAATATACCTATAGATATGGGCTCTGAAATCGATGTAGAGGCTCCCGTCACTCGTTTGATCTGTGGTATTAAACCAAAAATTATCAAAGACCTAGAAGTAGCTCTTGATCATGTTGAGACTCAGATTATGCATACAGTTGCAAGCACTCATACTGGTCAAGAAAGTAGTGCTATAGATTATGAAGCTAAAGCAATGCTGGTTTCGATTCACGATCATGTTGGAATGGAAGTTGCTGATATAGCTCAAATAGCTGCGTATAATTTTCCCAAAGGAGATGAAGATGCTCCAATAATTGATATTGGACTCGGAGTAATTGATCCAAATAAACCATTTTTGTTGTTTATTGGGCATAATGTAGCTGCAGGAATTGAAGTTGTAGATTATTTAAAGGAATGGGGTAAATATGGTTCAATAGAGCTTGGAGGAATATGCTGCACAGCACTTGATACCACAAGATATGATAAAAATGCAAAAATAGTCGGACCTATCACATATCAGCTAAGGATCGTTAGATCGGGACTTCCTGATGTGATAATGGTTGATGAACAATGTATTAGAACTGATATAATTGAAGAAGCTAAGAAAATAAATGCCAGAGTAATTGCTTGGAATGAGAAAGCATGTCATGGACTCCCAGATAGCACTAATGAGGATGAAGACAAACTTGTTGAGGAATTAGTAAGCGGAAAAAGAGATGCTGTCCTAATATTCGATACAGCTAAAGCATCAAGAGTTGCGATTAAAACAGTTGAAAAAATGTTTAAAATAAGAAAGAAACAAAGAAATCTACCTACAGATGAGGAAATGATCGAGATTGCAAAGAAGTGCTCGGTTTGTTATGAATGTCAGAGAGCATGTCCTAATAACCTGTATACTACTGATGCTGTTGTTGCTGCTCAATCTGGCGATTTTTCAAAGCTTGAATCATTATACGAGGCTTGTCTTGCTTGTGGTAGATGTGAAGACGCATGTCCAAAAGGAATTCCAGTAACTGGGATGATAATCCAAAGTTGGCAAAAGAATGTAAGGAACGAGGTCTGGAAAATTAGGGCTGGAAGAGGTCCAATAAAAGATACTGAAATCAGATCAGTAGGTGCTCCGCTAGTATTAGGAGAAATCCCAGGAATAATTGCGTTAATCGGTTGTGGAAATTTACCAAACGGTTCAATGGAAGTAGCTAGGCTTGCTGAAGAATTCCTTAAAAGAAGATATATAGTAGTTGCAACTGGATGTCATGCAATGGATTTGGGACGATATAAAACAGAAGAAGGAGAATATCTTTACGAAAAATATCCGGGAGTCTTTGATGCTGGTGGTTTGGTTAATGTGGGTTCCTGCGTTTCTAATGCGCATATTACAGGAGCTGCAATTAAAGTAGCAAGTATCTTTGCAAGACGTAATTTGAAAGGAAATTTTGAAGAAATTGCAGATTATATTCTCAACCGTATTGGGGCGGTAGGTATTGCTTGGGGCGCAATGTCTCAAAAAGCTGCTTCAATTGCTACCGGCTTTAATGCATTTGGAGTTCCAGCGATTGTTGGACCTCATGGTTCTAAATATAGGAGACAATATTTAGGAAAGGACTATGACGAAGAAGCTTGGAAGGTATATGATGCTAGAACGGGAGAGATTGTTTCTTATGGTCCAGCACCAGAGAATTTGATAATGGCATGTGAGACCATTGATGAATGTATGGTAATGGCTGCAAAATTATGCATGAGACCTGCAGATAATTTCAAAGGACGAGCCGTTAAACTAACACATTGGATTGATCTGCATAAAAAGGTTTACGGCACAATGCCAGATGATGTCTGGAAATATATCCGAGTAGAGGCAGATATACCACTAACATATAAGAAAGAGATAATGAAAATATTAAAAGAAAAAGGTTGGAAAGAAACAAGTATCCCAGATCCAACAAATCTACCTAGATTAATTAAAAAAAGAAAAAGTTAAGAGGAGATGATTGCGATTTATAAAGTATTACCTTGGAGAAAAACACATATTAATGGTCCAATTACAGCCACACCCATAACTAAACCTGAAGTTATTGGAAAACTTATCAAGAAGGCAAAAAGACCGCTTCTTATTGTTGGCGGGTATGAATATAATGTCGATGTTGGAAATGGTAAAAAATACGTGGATCTGTTAATTGAAATTGCTAAGAAAAAGAACATACCAGTAGTAGCTACTACAGAAGTAGCAAAAATCTTTATCGAAAATGGTGTCAAACCCGTCGCAATTATGTCTGTATCAAATACGATACATAGAATTTGTGATGAAGAATGGAAAGGGTTTGATGGTAAAGGACATTATGATTGGATAATTATAGCTGCTATGGTCTATTATTTACAATCTCAAGCATTTAGTGCAATGAAGCATTTCTCATATAAGTGGTCCAAAGGTGTATCATTAGACAGATATTTTCAACCGAATGCTACATTTAGCTTAGCAAACTTTAAAGTAGACGAATGGAAAAAAGCAATAAATGATATTGTAAACATTATAGTTGAATAATTTTTTTATTATCATTTTTTTATAATCATTTCTAAAAAAAACAAATATAAAAATAAAAAATATGATGAGGAATTTAAATGAGCGAAGAAGAATCAGTTTGGAGTGATATTCCTGTAGAAGTAGGCTTGATCTATGAAGGGGAACGTATTAGAGGAAATCAAATGCAGGTAGAGCTAGGTGGCCCTAAAGTTCCCAAAAAATTCGAACTTGTCCAAGCCCGTGATATGAAAGATATTACAGATGGTCAAGTAAAGGTCATTGGTCCTGATTTAAAGGATATGGAAGAAGGCGGTAGATATCCAGTTGGTATCATAGTAGAAGTAGCGGGTAAATTAGTCGAGAAAGACTTAGAAGCTGTCTTAGAAAGAAGAATCCATGAATTCACGAATTATATTGAAGGTGTCATGCATCTTAACCAAAGATATGATATCTGGATGAGAGTTGCAAAAAGTTCATTTAAAAAAGGATTTAATACCCTTGAATTATGGGGTAAGATCTTGAACAGACTTTATAAAACGGAATTCGCCAATGTTATCGAAAAAGTTCAAACTACAATTATAACCGATCCAAAAGAAATTGAAAAATGGTATGATAAGGCTATGGAAATATATAATGCAAGAGATGCTAGAGCACGAGGTATGAAAGATGAAGATGTAGAACTCTTTTATGGCTGCACACTTTGTCAGAGTTTTGCACCCACACATGTATGTACGATTACTCCAGAAAGAATTTCATTATGCGGAGCTATCAATTGGTTTGATGCAAGAGCTGCTGCTAAAGTAGACCCAAAAGGTCCAAACTTTCCGATTGAAAAAGGTGAAGTTTTAGACGAAGTGAAAGGAGAATTTTCAGGGGTTAACGAAATCACTAAAAAGAAATCATTAGGCGAGATTGAAAAAGTACATCTATATACAATATTAAGTCCGTATAATCACACCTCTTGTGGTTGCTTTGAAGCCATAGCATTCTATATCCCCGAAGTAGATGGTATTGGCATTGTAGATCGAAATTTTAAAGGCCCAACAGTAAATGGTCTTCCATTTAGCACGATGGCAAATTCAACAGGTGGTGGTAAACAGGTTGAAGGTTTTGTAGGTATAGCAATCGAATACTTAAGATCTCCTAAGTTATTCTATGCTGACGGAGGCTGGAACAGAATTGTTTGGCTGCCTTCAAATGTCAAGGAAAGAGTAGCCGAAGATATTCCAAAAGATATAATTGACAAAGTAGCTACTGAAAAAGATGCTACTACATTGGATGAGTTAAAGGAATTTCTAAAGAAGGTAGACCATCCAGTTGTGAAGAATTGGGTTGAAGAAGAAGAGGAAGAAGAAGAAGCGGAAGAAATAGCTGCTGCAGTTCCAGGACAACAGATTATGCCTCAGATGCAAATGCCAATCCAAGTAGGGCAGGGAATTGGAGTACCATTAATTGGACAACTTCAATTACCATTAGGAGCCCTAGGTGGTGTTGGCGGTGGAAACTGGAAAATTACACTAAAAAATGCAAGAATTGTTGCTGATGAATTAATCATAAAAAGAGTTAAACCAGAAAAAAAGAAAAAGAAGTGAAAAAAAAATGGCAGAAGACCTTCTTAGTAAATTAGATGAACTTTTAAAAGACGTCGACGAAGTTATTTTAAAAAACATAACTATCGACGTCGATGACATGACGATAGAATTATAAAACAGGCGAATCATAATGACAGAAGAGAATATTGAATTCATTGAAAAATTGGACAAGTTATTTGAAGAAACTGGACAACTTGTCTTTAAAGACATCCAATTTTTTATTAAAGAATTAAAATTACAATCAGGTGTTTCTCCAGCATCGGCAACCATGGCAACTCAGGTCCTACAACCAGTTGTCCAACGTCTAGAGTTTATTTGGAAAGAATCAAAACTAGTTGATCTTGCAGAGACCTTTCCCGGCGAAATTCAAGAAGTCTCCTTTATTAGAAAAGGAGGTAAAACTGTTAAAATAGGTGGAGAAAAAGCTCCGCCCTTTTATCGTTTTTTGGCTGATATGCCAAACCGTCCAGTAGTTACAGCCGATGTTTTTGATGTTCCCATTCATACTAAAGAGAGACCATCAATATTGAGACTAAGTAAACCTGTTAAGGATCATTTCTTAAATCCTGATGTCTCAGAAAATCCAGGACTCTGGGCAAAAAAACATGTAGAAGAGTTTGGAGCAGATCTGGTCACCCTTCATTTTATAGGAACAGATCCTACACTTCCTGAAAAACTAGGTGGAAATCAATCAATAAGACAAGCTATTGAGCATCTTGAACAAGTATTAGATGCAGTTGACGTTCCAATAATAATTGGTGGTTCTGGAAACCACAAAAAAGATATAGAACTATTTGAAGGTGTTGCCGATACAATTGCAGGAAACAGATTTATGTTATCATCATGTGAAATCGATACATATCAAAAAATAGTTCCTATTGCAAAAAAATATGAACAAAATCTTTTAGCGTGGACCCAGCTTGATTTGAACAATCAAAGGAAGTTAAATTCAGAAATTCTCGATATGGGCATTGATAAAGAATTTTTGGTGATGGATCCTACATGTGCACCACTGGGATATGGGATTGAATATTCATTCTCAGTTTATGAAAGAATGAGATTAAGTGCACTTAAAGGTGATAGTATTCTCGCATTTCCAATCAGTGGTGGAACAACAAATGCTTGGGGCGCCAGAGAAGCTTTTATGCCTGAATCAAAAAGACCTGAATGGGGCCCAAGAGCATTCAGAGGACCTTTATGGGAAATTCTAACTGCATTCATGCTTTCATTGGTAGGACTGGATATTGCTATGATGCTTCATCCAGGAGCAGTCGCCGGCTTCAAAGACATTATCATTCATCTTACCTCGCCTATACCTAAAGAAAAGGTAGATATCACTAAATGGATTACAATGAAATAATGGAGGAAGTTTAAAAATGGCTAAATTAAGTCCTTTAAATGTAGTGCCTCTTTTACCCGGCACAAATTGTAAAGAATGTGGCGAAGAAACATGTATGTCCTTTGCTGTTAAACTCCTAGATCACTTAGTTGAACTTGAAAGCTGTAAACCACTGGTAAAAGATAAAAAATATGCTAAAAAATATAAAAAATTGAAAGATTTGGTTTCACCACCTATCAAACTTGTGAAAATAGGATCCGGTGATAATGAAATAAAGATCGGAGGCGAAGAAGTACTATATAGACATGAACTTACATTTTATAACCCAACCGCTATTTTCATTGATGTAAATGATGAAGATTTAGACAATCTGGAACAAAGAGTAAAATTTGTTGATGGTTATAAAGTTATAAGACTTGGTGGCACCTTTGAGCTTCAGGGAATTGCTATTAGATCCACATCTGGAAATGCAGATACTTTTGCAGCTGCTGTAAAAAAGGTATCAGAACTCACTAAAAAACCTCTAATCCTATGTACTCTTGATCCTAAAGTAATGGAAGCTGGACTTAAAGTTCTTAAGGATAAAAAACCACTCATTTACGCAGCAACAAAATCCAATTGGAAAGATATGGCAAAATTAGCACTCGATTATAATGCTCCTATAGTTGCAGCATCATCTGATTTAAATGAATTAAAAAGTCTCTGTGTATCGCTTGAGAATGCCGGTATTGATCAAATAGTAATTGATCCAGGAACAGTTGGAGGTTCAGGATATGTTGCAGATACTTATAATCGACATATGATGGTTAAAAAAGCAGCTGTAGAAAAAGATGATAAATCTATTGGTTATCCTTCAATTGGAATCCCAGCAGCAGTATGGGCAACTGCAGGTAAAAGCTTTAAAGATCTTTCCCTTGGAGAAAAAGTTACTCTATCCTATGAAGAAGGAAAACTTGGAGCCTTATTTATTAGTCATGCAACCAATATTCTCATATTCCATACAGCTGAAAATTGGTTCACTCTAGCTATGTGTGTTGTAAGGCAAAATATATATAGTGATCCAAGAATCAATCCTTCAGTTGAACCCGGTCTTATTGCTTTTAATAATCCTACTCCTGAATCACCTCTATTTGTAACCACAAATTATACTATGACCTATTTTGTCGTAAAGGGAGACCTTGAAGATAATAGAATTCCTTCCTGGCTACTTGTTGTTGACACGGAAGGTATTTCTGTTGAAAGTGCAGTTGCAGGTGGACAACTAAATGCTCAAGCAATTGCTGAAGCAATGGAAAAATTTAAAGTCCGTGACAAAGTCAAGCACCATGTTATAATTATCCCAGGACTTGCAGCTAGAATTAGCGGTGAACTTGAAGATGCAGCTAATGTAATA
The DNA here is from genome assembly GCA_964646355.1 of uncultured archaeon. Lineage (GTDB taxonomy): Archaea > Asgardarchaeota > Lokiarchaeia > Helarchaeales > HEL-GB-B > HEL-GB-B. The sequence goes on from CAZYEE010000040.1 coordinate 7,547, forward strand.
GTGATTGTAGGGCCTAGAGACTGTGGTGGTATTCCCAAGCTACTTAAGAAAAGGTGGGATCTTGAAAAACTAGAAGCCCAATGGAAAGAAATGCAATCAGAATAACTTTTAAAAAAACAATATTTATTTTTTTAATTATTTATGTTTTATTTATCTTCTATTTTAACTTAATTGTATCCTAAAATTTATTATTAATTCCTTTTAGCACTATTATCCTTCTATTAATTCTAATATTTATAATAAATAATTGTAATTTTTTATTAAATCACACAGATGTTGATTATATTATAGATCTAATTTGATAGAATTCTAATTTTAATAGAATTCTAATTTTAAAATAAACGCGTAACAAATTTTTAGGAAAAATTCATTTCTAATAGAAATCTTTTTAATCACAAATTTAAATGTGTGAAAAAAAGAATATAACAAATACATCCAAAACTCAATTATTGGAATATTCCTTTTATTTAATGAGATTTTTGTATTCATTAAATTGATATATAAATTTATATTCTTTTTTCAAGAAACTTTAATAAAACGAGCAATAAATTTCTACGAAATAAGTTTCCAATGATAATTTTTTTAGTGTAATGAAAAAAAATATAAAGATTTTTATTGAAAATTAATTTTAACAGAAGTTTGTTAGGCGTTTTATTCTAAATCATAACTTAAATTTAGACAGGATATGAACTGTAGTAAATCTGCTAAATATGACTTTAAAGTATACTCATTTATAAATGATGATATTAATTTAACACCAAATGGAGTAATATTAAATAATTCAGGGTCTTCTACTTTTATTAATTTTAAGAACTTATCTGTAATTTGGTTTAAAGATTCTTTATTCTGTTTTAATTCATCTAATAACGTTTTATGTCTAAGAATAAATAATGCATAATTATTATATCTTTTATAGTTTTTAAAGAAATCACTTAATACGCATCTTTCACTGATTGTTAAAATTTGAGATAACCAAATATCATCATATAGAAGAGATTCAAGTACCTGTTTAAAATATTGAATATCATGTAATTGTTCTCCATCAAATAATGCATTAATTACTTCATTTCCATATACGGATATAATAGAAAAATCAATATTTTTAATTCTCATGGTAATAGTAAAAGCTCTATTGTTATTCGTATTCTCTTTTAAATTAAATTTTATATCTAAGTTTTTTAATTCTTCAATTAGTGTTTTTTTCCCTCTAATTAGACCATTATAACATAACCCCCATTCTTTATCATTTATTATAGTAGCCTCGTTTCCTTGAATATCAAATAAAATACCGATGATCAAAAGAATGCGATCAATATTTTTCTTTTTAATATAGTTTGTAAAAGTATCATTTTCATAAACAAATTTTATAAATTCCCTGAACTCTCTTAATACTTCCAATCTACCAGCCGTACATCCAGAATATATTTTCATTTTCAATTCACAGAAAGATAAAGAGTTTTTATTTCTGCAAACTATATCAAATTGAAAATTTTTTGAATCGGGGATATTTAGATTAATATTTTCTCCCCATAATTGAGGAATTTTCTTTAATTTAAATTCAAATTTCATTGACTCAGGTTTACCAAGTTTTTCTAATAATCTAGCAGCTAAAGTTCCTCGACCCGCTTGACTATGTTGATAATATGATGAAATAATTAGATAAGATTCATAAAAATTATTTAAATTTTTGTCTAATTTTTCAGTTTTAGATATACCATGAAAAATTTCATCAAAAACATTAAAAATAGTTTTTAGATTTATTGTTTTTTGAAACATTTGATTAACTCTATTAAAATACATATTTTTTAATGTCTTTTTAATTTCATCATGATTAATTTCATCTCTTATTAATAAATCCCTTTCAAAAATCATGAATTTAACTATATCTATAATGATTTTTTAAAATAAATAATATATAGATAATATATATTAAATTATCAGATATTACTTTGAGTCCGAATTTTTAACTAAGCTAGTTCTCGACAAATATAGTCGGAAATTGTGCAAAAAGTTATGAAATATCCTAAACTTCCTTATTTAAGAGTTAATATTTGAAATATTTTAAATAAGACTTATAATTTCTGTTTGGATTAATTAAATGAATAAATCTAAGTTTTTATTTTAATTTATTAAAAAATAGATTTGACTATATTTTATAAAGGAAAAAATAGCAAAATATTAATTCATTTATTGATAATTTTAGAAGTGAGAGTTTTTAAAAATCATATAAAAAAATATTTATGAAAAAACTTTGTAAAATTTTATTATTTTCAATAAATATAAAAGTTGGTTGAATATATAATTAATCTGATAATAATTTTAGAATAACTCAATAAATAAAGAGATAAAATGAAAATAAAACAAACAAACATATTATCATATTTTGGAATTCAAAAGCAGGAAAGAATTTGGGATAGAGAAAAATATTCTCGGTATTTAGAAATATGGCGGAACTTATATTTAGGAAATTTGGTAAATAATTTTAAATTGGAGTTTCAAAAAAAATATAAAATAGAAGAAATTAAAGAATTTTATCCGAATAAAAATAAATTTGACATAGAAAAGGCAATTTCTATTACCCGTGAATTAAGATGGCGAAAATACCCATATGATAAGCAACATTGGGGTCACTGGTTACATAGTCTCTCGCCTTATCAAGGGAGATTAACACCTTCTTTTGCTCATTGGCTTATTAGAGCATTTTCCTCTCCAGATATGGTGATTTTTGATCCATTTTGTGGATCAGGGACTGTCCCATTAGAAGCTGATTTTTTGAACAGAAAAGGAATTGGAAATGACCTCAACCCCTATGCTTATTTAATTGCAAAAGGAAAATTTGACAGACGCCCTTTGGAAGAGCATTTAAATTATTTAAAAGAAATTTCCGAAGATGTTGTATTTAATAATGAACCTATCGATGATATCCCTGATTGGATTAAAGCATATTTTCATGAAAAGACTTTAAAGGAAATCATATTTCTAAATAAAAAGCTAGAGAAAGAAAAACAATATTTTCTGCGTGCTTGTCTAATGGGGATCTTACATGGTAATAGACCTGGATATCTATCTGTGTATACTGGATGTATAATACCTATGAAGCCACGCCCAAAAAGCCATCCTAAATTTCGTCCAGATAAAGATGTACCCGAGTACAGACCAGTAATACCACGAATGGCTGCTAAAGTAATGAGAATGTATTCAAATAAAATCAAACTCGAAACTAAAGGAGAAATTTTAAATGAAGACGCGCGAAATTTGAAGAGTCTTAAAAATGACTCGATTGATGTTATTATTAGTTCGCCTCCATATTATGATACATTAGATTATACTAATCAAAATAGAGTAAGATTATTCTTTTTGGGGTTAAATAAAAAGGATCAAAAAGTGCTTAAAGAAAAGTTAATTCAAGATACTCAAACATATTTGAATGAAATGAAGAAAGTAGGGCGTGAATTAAAAAGAGTTTTAATACCCGGAGGATATATTGTCTATATTTTAGGAGATGTTATAAAAACGAATTATACGATAAATACAGCCCAGAAGATAGGAGAAGTATATTCAGATATAGGATTTGAAATTTTAGATATTATTAATGATGAAATCCCGCTTAATAAGGTAGCAAGCCGTTCTAGAAAGAAAAAATTTGATAGAATAATAATAATGAAAAATATTTAGAATCTAAATCATTTTAGAATTTTTAAATAGAAATGCCATACTATTCATCAAAATTGCTAAGTATCATTCTCTTGAAAATAGGGTATTATTTTTTTCTTAAATTCTTCAATTTGCTGGTAATAATTTTTTCCAATAAACATTAAAACGAAATATTTGACTCCCGCTTTAATAAACAACTCAAACTTCTTAATTATATTATCAATGCTACCATAAGCACACATCTCTTCAATTATTGAATCTGGCACATATTGAGAATACTCAAAAACTTTTCTTTGTGCTTTTTTCATCCCAACTATTGTATTATATGTTACCATCTTATGAAAGCTCATATCGTTTGGAAATTTCAGATTATATTCTTTGATCATCTCTTCTTTTAATGCGAATACTGTCATTATTGGTCGCAATGTATTGAACGCCTCTTCTTCATTCTCAGAAATATATACATAAATTTGATATGCTCTTACTATATCCTGCTTATTTCTGCCAAATTTTTCTGCATGTTTATCAATCTCTCGACACCACTTAGAATATAGATTGTAGGTAATTGAATTCGGAAACCAGCCAGTTCCATATTTTGCGGTTAATTCGCGGGTCTTGGGCCCATTTCCAGCAATATATAATTGTGGTGGATGTTTAAACTTAATCTGCAGAAATGCGTCCTTTAGGGTGAAAAATTTACCCTCATAATTGGCTCTTTTATTGCTTTTCGCCTGCCATAGTTCTTGCATCACTTCAATTGCCTCTCTCAGCCTTGAAACAGGTTTTTCCCAATTTATTCCAAATTGATTAAGATTTGCACCTTCACCCGCACCTATTCCTAAGATAAATTTTCCATCTGTTAAATTATCCATTGTTGCATGCATTTGTGTTAAGACTGCCGGATGATATCTATGTGGATCAGTAACTAGTATTCCTAAACCCGCTTGCTTTAATTTGTTTATCAAATAACTTGATAAAATCCAATTATTCGCTATCTGACTTGAAACAGGTGTCCAATTTAAATGATCCATAAAAAATACTGAATCATAACCCAGTGAATCTGCTAGCATAGATGATTTAATTAGATCTTCTAACTTATGCATTAATAAACAAGAATTAGTTGCATGATCTACTCCAAATTTCACCAATTAACATACACCTTCTTACCTTCTTTTTAAAAATGTATCTCAAATCTATTCTTTTAATAATAAATTTTACTTTAGAATTCTCATCTAACAAATTTCTGGATTATCATATAATTATTTATTTTTTAAGATTTTAATCATTAAAATATTATTTAATTTTTAATATTAAATAAAAATAGGCCCCTTAGATGCCCCCTCTACTGGTATACACAGAGATATTTTATTTGTAATCTTTTATTTCAAATTATCTCATTACTCTAATTTGATATACATATTTTTTGAGTTATTGACTCTTCGAATTTTTCCCGCTAAATATAACTGATGCAATACATTCCGTGCCTCTCGCTTATCTGATTCATCCATGCCTAGTATTTCCATAAATTGTTGTATCGAAAATGTTTTTCCGAGTGAATCTTTAATAATATTCCATAAGCCCATAAATCTTCATTCCTGTCTTTTTTTAGTTTTAAATGATCTATTTGTTTTTATTTAATTTTCAAATATCATTAAATATTTTATCTATCTTTTTCTATTTCTTTCAATTAGTTTAATTATATAAAATATTTGCTTTAAAATTTAACGGAACTTCTAAGTTAAATATAACCCAAGGCTGAAAAACAATGATTAAATAACGATTAAATAAGATCTCCTAATTTTAGTTATCTCGAAAAAAGATTAAGCATGATAACTTAACATATGAGGCTAATTTCATAAAAATAACCTTTGAATCTATAAAGTCAATTAAGGTAATTATCAAAGTTATATATTTAAAATGTTCAAATAAATTCAATTAAATAAAAATCACACGAAATTTAAGATAATAATGAAAAAATAGTGGTGATTTAATGAATGGATTAGAGGGTAAAGTTGTTTTAATTACAGGTGCCGGACAGGGAATTGGTCGAGAGATAGCTTTGAGATTTGCAAGAGAAGGAGCTTCACTTATCATTTGTGATATTAATGAAACGACTTTGAATAAAACAAAAAAAGATATAGAAGCTGTATCTCCTAAAGTAAGAGTAATATCAAATTTAACGGATATTAGCAATGAGGAACAAATTAAAAACCTAGTTAAAATAACATTTGAAAATTTTGAAGTTTTAAATGTATTAGTAAATAATGCTGCAATAAGAGGACCACAAGCAAATTTAATTAAGGTTTCAAATGAAGATTGGGACCGTGTTATGAATGTTAATTTAAAAGGTACTTGGATGATGTGTAAATATTTCGCACTAAAGATGAAAAAACAAAAACATTTAAAACCTATAAGAGGAAAAATTATCAATATTGCATCAACTGCTGCTAAAGTCGGTCATCCATTAATCGGAACCTATTCTGTTTCTAAATTCGGAGTCCTAGGTTTAACGCAATCGCTAGCTAAAGATTTGGCTCCACACATTACTGTTAATGCGATTTGTCCAGGAATGATAAAAACACCAATTTATCATAAAAATGAAGAATTAATGCAGATAGCCTTAGATACCTATAAAAACTATATTTGGTTAAAACGCTGGGGAGAACCAGCAGATGTGGCGGGTGCTGCTTATTTTTTAGCCTCGGATGACTCAAATTATATTACTGGACAAGCAATAAACGTGAATGGTGGAATAATCATGCATTAAACTCATTTATTTTTTTTCATATGAGATTTCCGAGATCTGGTCCGTTTTTGAAACAGTTCTAAAAGAAATCCACATGTTTTCTCAGTATCTAAATAAGCAAATGAAGAGCCTGCAAATTTTCCACTTTCGATCACCTTAATTCCAATTTTTTCTAAATTTTTAATCTCTTCCTTTATGTCATCCACATCAAAACAGACATGGTGTATTCCTTGCCCCACTTTATCCTTAAACTTGTCATAAAATGATTTTCCATCAAGTACCTGCATTAATTCCAAAACTATGTTCTCTAATTTAAAAAAAGCAACTCTTAAAGTATATGGCTCAATGGGATTACCATCTAAATCTTCATTCACAGTCCAATCAATAGTAGGAACATAATTAAAGTTGAGTATTTCTTTTAAAAATTGAGTAGATTTTTCAATATCATCAACTAGAACAGCTACATGTTCAACTCTTTTTAAATTCATCATATACATATCTCCTATTATTAATGATGATTGAGTATTTAAGTACGGTCTTTAATAACTTTTTATGATGCCCTTATTTTAATCATATTATGATTTAATTTTCTAATTTTAATAGTTATCTTTATATCATTGTTCGTCAATGATGAGGTGATGAATTTGAGTGTTAGATTAATAAACTAATATAATTTAAACTATTGATTAGCTAAATAAATCTTTAAAAATTCTACTAATATTATATCGTTTGTTTGATAAAAAGAGCGGTGATAAACAATTTTCAATTTATAATAGGGATAAAAACGTAAAAATAGAAGTTATTAGCGGGTTTAGGAATAATATAGCGGGTCTTGGATTTGAACCAAGGATCTCCGGGTATCTCTGCATTTTTCAAATGCTTATGAGCCCGGTGGGATGACCTAACTTCCCTAACCCGCTTCATTTATTAAATTTATATTTAGATTTTTTAGTATATTCTGATTTTTCATTCTTTTACCTTTTATTTTTTCTAAAGTATAGATATAATACTAATATTTAAATTTTACTTCAAAAAACTATATCAATAAAAAATATGGTAAATTGAGATATTTGCGTTTTGTATAATAAATTTAATATTATGTGAAAGAAATATACAATAATTCGATTATTATTGGCTATATTAAAAAAGGCTGGAAAGATTTATACTGGGGAAATAATTGAATATTATAAATTGATAAAGATTATATATGAAAATTTTCAGATTCAAGTTTTAAAATAAATGTTACTTTAGAAACGACTATAATTTTATTATTTAGAAAAAAATCTTTCAAAATTCTTTTTATTTTTTTGTTTAAAGGCGTTTATTACATCAGAAGGTGTGAAGCCAGCAGAGATCCAAAATTGGAGCAAAAAATGAAAAATATCAATACTTTCCTCGAGTACCTTGGTTTTATCAATAGGTTTTTTATCAATCCACCATTTATATTGTAATTCAGTTAGTAATTCAGAACATTCAACAAAAATAGCAACGACAACATTGCGGAGGAAGTTTTCATCTTCAGGTATATTACGTTCAAGAAAAACACGATCACCTAATTTTTTTTGAAGGTTCCACATCTGGATAAAAGAATCATCGGACATAAATTAAAGTAGAGTTTTAAATTTTTAAATATATTGAGCTAATAGAAAATATAAGATTAAAAGAGAAAGAAGAGATAAAAGATGCAAAAACTGAAGAGAAAAGAATATCAAGATAAAGAGATAGATGTGGAAAAAATTTGTTCATCTATTTTGAAGCTAAGACATAGAGAAAGGCAGATTAAGGGTAAAAATTATAAAATTGAGGATATTGCAAGATTATCAATGGAAGGAGAGATGAGCAAATGGGAATATACAAATCCTGTGTTAATAATATTAGATGCAGTATTAGCGATTAACAGGAATTATTTAACATTTGTAAAACCGAGGATATTAAAGTTTAAAGAAGAATATAAAGATATAAAAGAAATAGATAAAATGCTAGAACTAATAAACAATATGGGAGATGAGAAATTTTGTAATAATGTATTGAAATACAATGATAAACAGAGATTAGAATTATTGAAAAAAGTTTTAGAAACTTTTAAGGACTATAAAGAAAAAAATAATATGAAAAATGATTATGAAGCAATGAAACATTGGGCGATGAATTTTAACATGAAAAAACTTGGGGACGATGAAATTTATAAAATAAAAGGTATAGGGCTATCTACAATACAATATTTACGAATGTTATTGGGTGTGAATACAATGATGCCGGATAGGCATATAAAGTCATGGATATTAGAGGAATTGGGGTTAAAAAGCATTGGAGAAAAGAAATATATAAGATTATTGGAAGACGCAAGCAAGGTGTTAAATATTTCATGTAGGATGATTGCGGAATATATATGGGCATTGAAAAACCCAAAAATACCTGCTTTAGAGGAGGATTGAATTAACATATGTTGAATATAATATTGGCGGATAGCGCCTTAGAACCTATACCAAGTAGATTGTTGAGTGAACCTATTATATTAAAACACGCAAAGAGAGTGGGAAAAGCGCTAGGTGATCTAATATTAGATGTATCATTACATCATAAATTATTAAAGAAATTAAAAAATTCAGAGAAAAGAGGCAGGCCAGATATTATACATCAATGTTTATTATTAGCATTGAATTCAGTATTAAATAAAGCGGGTTTATTATCGATCTATGTTCATACGATAAATGATAAAATAATAAAGATCAAACCAGAAATACGAATGATAAGAAATTATAATAGATTTATAGGCGTGATGGAACAATTATTTAAATATGGACAGGTTCCACCAAAAGGAGAGTATTTAATGAAAATAGAGGAGATATCATTAAGAGGGTTAGTTTCCAGTCTAAAAGGGAAAGAAAGGGTGATATTAACAGAGAATGGTAAACCAGAGTTATTATCGAACATTTTTAAGAGAGCTGGTATGGGATATTCATATGTAATAATAATAGGTGGATTTCCAAGAGGAAATTTTAGTCAAGAGATATTAAAGTTAGCAGATAAAAAAGTGAAAATAGATCCGGAACCATTAGATAGCGTAGTGGTATTATCAAAAGTAATAAATTACTATGAATATGCTATTAATTTAGATGAAAAAAGATTAGGTCTTTAACAACCAAGGTTTTTTAATAGATTAAATGTTTAATAGATTAAGATATTAATAAATTAGGTAAGTGCAGAATTATATTTTAGAATATAAGGAAAAATGATGAACGATGAATAATAATGAACCATTATTTATTTATTTTATACCAATGGTAAACGAGGATAACGGTGAAGTAATATTCTCAACTGCAATTTCTGAGTTTGAAGTGAATAGTAATAGGTCAGATACAGCAGTAATAATAATGCCATTTGAGTTTGCTTCAGTGCATGATGAAAGGAATAAAGAAGAGGACCACGCAAGCTCATTAGTGAAGTTAATGGTATATACATTAATCGAGAGATTCAGTAAATTGCTAATATTTGATAAGATAATTATTTTTCATAACTCGATGCTAGATGAATATGCAAGCATTTTATCAGAAATAGTAGACGAATATTATGGTAAAGATACATTAATAATGGATCTAATAAAGATTTCGAGAGAGTTTTGCAAAAGAATGGATGATGTGAATTTTATAGATAAACGAATGTTTGATGAAATAAAAAAATATCATAAAAAAGCTGGATTAGTAGATTTGGATGAGACGGACGAATTACAAAAAATAGTATTTGATCAATTAATAAAGAAAAGGAAAATAATTTTGGAGAAGAAAAGGCGATATAAAAGCAGAATGAATAATATAGTGTTAGGTTATGTAGAAAAAACATATGAATTAGAAGCGTTTCAGAAATGGGAAGATTTGAAAAAGAAGGGTAAAATAATATATTATCCGCCTGGCATATTGCCTATAGAATGAGAAAAAGACTAAATAATTCGGATTTTTGATTAGATAGATAGAAATTCACTCTAAAATTTTTTAGACGGCTTTTAAATTGGTTTTAGATTAATTAATCGACTTTTATTGGTATTTAAATAATTTTTTTTATAATTGGAAAATGATTAAAATGGCAGATATGATATTTTTTGAATTGACATCATTTAAGGAATTTTTAATAGGAATAAGTTGTACTCCTGGTTTATATATCAACCATTTAAGATTGTTTAATAAGCATGTTTATTTTAGCATAACAACTTTAGGTTCACATAATGAAAAAGCTTTTTTCTATTGTATATTAAACAAAAAACTACCATTTAGCTGGATAAATTTTAATCCGAGAACACTTGAATATAGAAATGTAAAAAAGCCATTACACGGACCAAATCTTAATATTTCAATAGTTGAGTGCAAAAAAATAAGTTTTATAGAAGATCTGGTGAAATTTATCAATAGTTGATTTCATTATTGGTTAATTTGAAATATGAAAAAAGAATATTATTATTTTGATTTTTTACGCCGTTTTTTGAGTTCAATAAATTCAACTACAAAGCCCAAGCTTTTTTCGGTGTCTAGATACGCCCAATTAAGCAGACCCTTAGTTGCACCACGTTGAATAACTTTAATTCCAAGATTTTCTGCAGTTTTAAGAGCCTCTTCGAGGTCTTCAACATAAATACCAATATGATGAATGCCAGGTCCGTGTTCATCTAAAAAATCCTTTTGCAAGCAGCTGCCTTCTACAATTTTAACAACTTCAATTAATTCTAATTGTATATTATTTAATCTGCAAAGTGCATTTTTTATATGAATTTTATTCCATTTTTCTTTGTAATAAAAATCATCTACACCCCGGTCAAAAAATTGAAATGGACCTATACCAAGAAAGTCTTCAAGAAATTTTGCAACAGCTTCACAATTTTCAACAATTATACCTATTTGGTCAATTTTTTCTATTTTTAGTCCCATCATAATCACTATAAAAATTAATGAAATTTTTAGCGTAAGATTATTGATAATTTTTAATTAAATGTTTTGATAAAAATGTTTAAAACATTTTAAACCTTATTTTTAAAAAATGACATCAAAAACACGGATTTGTTTAGTTCAATGTGATTATCCTAAAAATCATAGTTTTATTATTAAAGATATTATTTTCCCACCATTAGGATTAGAATATTTAGCCGCGAATATAAAAGATATAGCAGAAATTAGAATCTTCGATAATAGATTTCCCGAATATAGCTTGAAAAATTTGAAAAAGGAATTTGAAAAATTTAGACCTAATTTTGTGGGGATAGGTGTCAATTTTTCCAATC
>CAZYEE010000041.1:0-6824 GCA_964646355.1 uncultured archaeon
TAATTTCGTGCAGCGATTATGGATTTGTATCAACACAATTGGTCCTAAAAGTTAATCCTATTAAAATAAATATAACATATCAAAGTTCGTTTATTGTATACTCAGGCAACTCAAAGACTATTGAAATATGGTTATATGAGAAAACTACGGGAGCTCCAATTACTGGCGCAAATGTATCATATTATTTCCTAGGCGTTCAGAATATGTTAAAAGAAGATGCAAGTAATCCAGGACATTATTATACTACATTGCAAATAAATATCCCACCCAGTATGGACCCATATTCAATTAACATAATTGTTGAGAAAGAGAATTATTCAACTACAACACTAACAATCTCATTAACTGTTATTGAGAAACCAGTGAATACACCGTGGTATATTCAATATGGATGGCTTCTTGGAATTGCTGTTGCTTTAGGTGCTGTAGTAGCGGGATATAAAATTAATCAGAAATGGAGAGAACGAAATTGGGAGCGAAAAATTGATCGACTTTATGTCATTCATGCTCATGATGGTGTTGCAATATATGAACGAGCATTAACTAAGAAGCAAATGGATTCACAATTAGTATCAGCTGCTCTGATGGGCATTACCGGAATGGTCAAAGAATTAACAGCCAGTAAAAAGAAGTTAAAGGCAATCGACCATATGGATAAGAAGGTAATTTTTGAATATGGTGATAAAATAATTGGAGCTATTTTGGCAGAAGAAGATCTTCCAATTATCCGTAAAAAACTAAGAGAATTTATTTACTTGTTTGAAATTAAATACCAAGCACAACTTTTAGGCTGGACTGGTGATTTAAGTATATTCAAAAATATTGATAAATTAACTAATCAAGTGTTTCCATTTTCGACAATTATATCTCATAGAGAACCAGTTCCTGAAAAAAAAGCACCGCTTATTCTTAATCAAGAATTGCTAGGTATACTTAATGCAATTAATGATGGTCTTAAAGAACCTGATCTGATTGCAGCTTACTGTGAAATACCTCAAGATAAAATTATAACAGACTTAAATTTTTTGGTTGAAAATGGATTTATTGATAGCTATGAATCATTAAACTTAACAGAAACAGGTATTAAGGCAATTTATCACAGTTCGGAATACTTAAAGAAAGAACAGAAAGAACTTGAAAAAATTGATAAGAAAACAGATGATAAAGGTATAATTCAGCCTATTGAAATAAAATCAGATGATTATTTACAAAATAATAAACCTCCTATACTAGAGGATTATCAAGGAAACATAAAAAAGGAATCAGCGACTAAAATTAAAAAAGAACCAAAAAAAGATGAAGTAGACATGATTAAACCTCGCATCCCTAAAAGACCTGATAAAAAAATAGAATTTGATGAAGTCAATAAGGCACAACCTCGCATCCCTAAAAAACCCGATAAAAAAATAGAATTTGATGAGGTTAATAAGGCACAACCTCGTATCCCCAAAAGACCGGATAATCTCAAAAAAGATGATCAGACAGCAACTCAGGAAAAGACAGATACAGAAAAAACGGATGCAATTTAAAAAAATAATTAATAATAAAAAACCAAATTAAATAAAAAATTTAATAGGACTTATTCTTTTTTATAAAAAAAACTATTTTTATATATTTCATCAAGATATTCCTGCACCTCTTTTTGTTTTTCTTCATCTGACCAGTTATAATATTTAGCCATTAAATTAGCGACTTTTTCAGCGATTTCCTGTTGATATCTTGGATGTATTAGCATCCAAACTTCGGATCTACGATATAAAACATCGATTAATTTTGGAGCGAATTCATGTTCGATAATGTATTGGAATTCAGCTAGAATAAATGGTCTACCATGAATAATGCGATCTTTTAAACTTGGATTATTTTTAATGATTTCCATAATTTCATTTATACCTTTACCATATTCCAAATAAAGATGCTCTAATATATCGATATCTAAATTATATTTTGCTTTTTCCTTTTCCCAGTCATCGTGGTTATAGCCAATTAAATACGATTTTTTAGTAAAATCCTCCTCAAATTTAAGATCAAATTCGCCTTCATTTATTAATTTTTGGATCAATTCTTCAGCCATTTTACGAAATATGGTCAATTTACCACCAGTAATTGTTACTAAGCCATCTTTTGATTGTAATATGATATGTTTTCTAGAAACTTCACTTTCTGATTTACCTTCTTCTCTTACAAGTGGTCTCAAACCAGCATAAGCTGAAATTATCTGATCATTATCCAATTTTGCATTTGGAAAATAATATTTAACCGAACGAGTCATGTAATCGGAATCTTCTTGTGTACAATATACTTCATCGTAGGACCCATTATAATCAGTATCAGTAGTCCCAATAAGAATGAAATTTCCTCTTGGAATGCAGAAAAAATGTCTATTATCATCGATACTTCTAACTATTACTGCATTATTGCATCCTACATTTTCTTTTGGTACAACAATATGGACTCCTTTAGTGGGGCGAATCAGCTTTTCTTTCCTATTTTCCAAAAAGTTATCAACCCAGACTCCAGTTGCATTAACAATTTTTTTCGATTTTATTTCAAATTCATTATTTTTGAGTAAATCCACAACTTTAACTCCTATAATTTTATGAGACTCATTTTTTATAAGTGATAATACTTTGATATAATTTACAGCGAGTCCACCATAATAAACTCCTTCCTTAATAGTTTCTAAAGTAAGCCTTGCATCATTAATATTTGTATCATAATAAATTCCAGCGCCCTTACCTACAGTAGTATCTAGATTTAATTGCGGTTCAATTTCAGCCAATTCTTCATGTGATAGCCACTGATAATTTTTATAATTATGATAATCTGCTAATTTATCATAAATACTTAAGCCCAATTTAATAGTACTTTTAGATTCTTGTTTTTTATATGCAGCATATATAAATGCTTGTGGTCTAACGAGGTTTTGAATATTATTCCTTAGCCAATCTCGCTCATTTTCTGATTCCTTAACTAAATTGAATTCCCCTTGTGCTAGATATCGAATACCACCATGTGCCAATTTAGTGGATCTGTTGGAAGTACCATAAGCAAAATCATATCGCTCTACTAATGCTATTTTTAAATTTTTATTTTGAAAAAAATTCCGCATTGTTATGTCTCTAAAAATTCCTGCACCTGTTATTCCACCACCTATAATCAACAAATCAAAAGTATTTTCTCTTAATTCTTGGATGTATTTAGCTCTATCTAATGCTGACCATTTAATTTTTACAATATCAGCGCTCATTTTTGAATACCTCGATTTATATTCAAATATATTCATATAATATTAATAACAATCATTTCAATTCAGTAAATGTAAACAATAAACAATCACAATTAAATTTAAATAAATTTGTTTTTAATGACTTTCTACTAATTCAATTGTAAACAATGAGCTAACCTAATTACAAATGAATTTTTAGTTAATAAAAAATTATTAAGAATTTAAATATATTTATTGCAGGAAAATTGTTAATATAATTATAAATAAAATGATATTAACTTATAATGAAAGAACTTGTGAATTACAATACATATTAATAAAACAATCTCAGTAAATTAATTATAATATCGAAATTTCAATTGTATAAAACTTATAATGATATAAATTATATCATGAATATTAATAAAAAAGAATTAAAAATTTGAATAATAAATAAAAATTACTAAAAGATATTCTGAAGGGTATTTATTATGGATAATATAGAACGTATTTGGAAGGCATTAAATTTAGAAGAGCCGGATAGAGTTCCTACGCATGTAATATATCTTGATGCAAATAATGTTGATAAGATTTTGGGCCCTCCACCAAAATCAGATTTTGAAGTTATAGAGCAATTAAAACAAGACTTTCCCGATAACTGGCTTGAACAATTAAATAATGTTATTATTGATATGGAGGTAGATATTTTTACTAGAATGGCACAAGCCGTTCTTGAAATAGGAATTGATTGTGTTCAAGTAGGATTCCTCACCTTTCAATTTATCAATGAACATGAAATGATAGATATTTTTGGACGAGTTATAGAGGCATTAAATAATGAAGGAAACATTTATCCATTTTATAAACATGGCTCGATTAATTCCAAAGAAAAATGGAAAGAACGTAAAGAAGATATAGTAAATACTAAGACTAAAAGGTATTCTAGAGTAGCTAAAAGGTTCTATAAAAAGATTAATAAGAAATTTCAAGATCAAACTGTGGTTTTTGTGACTAACGATATTCAAGGAATTTGGGAATCTGCATGGCAAGGTTTTGGAATGGAGAATTTTGTCAGACATTTGTATACCGACAAAGATCTAATTAAGGATGTAGTAGAAACTATTACCGATTTTACAATAAGTTGCTTCATGAGCTATATGGACGCAGGCGCTAAAGTATTCGTAGAATCTGAGGATTTGGCATATAAATCAGGACCAATGATGAGTCCTAAAATATTTGACGAATTACTCGTTCCGTGCTATAAACGTTTAGTTGAAGCAGTTCATTCTAGGGATGGAAAAATCATATTACACTCAGATGGAAATCTTTATCCAATTTTAGATTCCATTGTAGATTGTGGATTTGATGGGCTACATAGTATTGAACCTACTGCCGGAATGGACCTCGGCGTAGTTAAGAAAAAATATGGCGATAAATTATGTTTGCTTGGTAATATAGATGTTGGCGCTATTTTAACCCATGGGACAAAAGATGATGTATTTAAAGCAGTAAAAGAAGCAATAAAAAAAGGAGCTCCTGGAGGAGGTTATTTTTTATCCCCTAGTAATATGATAAACTCAATAAAAGTCGAGAATCTTAAATGGATGGTAGAAGCTGCAAAAAAATACGGTCAATATCCGATTAACTTATAAATTTTTAAATAATTAAAATCAACAAATAAATTGTTTTCTCATTTAAATAAAATGTTTTCTTATTATAAATTAAAAAAAATAAAAAATTATGAATTAATTATGCATATCTTTTTTTCGTTGCAAGTAAATATACAATTCCAATGGCAGCAATAATCAATGCAACAAATTTTAGCCAGAAATTGATATCCGTCATATAAATATTAAATGCCAAAAATCCAGCAATTACTTCACTAATGTAAGAAACAATAACTAAAGATAGGACAACTAATGAGATGCCCCAGCCCCATTCTTGGTCTTTAATTAGACCATAACCGCCGATCAGTGCCCAAGCACCAATAGCAATATTTGTATAACCTGAAACTCCAGCTAAATATTGATATTCAGGAGGTAATAAATCATAAATAGGATTAAATCCTATCACATTTAGAATACCTGTAATTAAGATAAAAGCTCCAGCTATAATTAAAATAAGGCCATATAGCCAGCTTCCGCCTTTTTCACTTGACAATTATAAAACACCTTTTTAATTTAAATAATATATTTTTAAAGTAATTTTTTTAGATAAGAATAAAATAAAAATATATGTGAAAATTTCTGCCAACTTTATTTATAATTTATAAAAAGATTATATTATGAAAATAAAGTAAAAAGTGTACACTACTTAAATATCGAAAGTTATTCATGCCCTTTTAATAAAATATGAGAATTAATTTCTAATCTATTTGTTAATATTCTGAAAAAATTGAATTAAAACTTATTATTAATAAAAAATATTTTTGAAAATTTAAGAATTAAAGAAAAATAATCAACTGAAATAAATTAAAATAGATATTAGAAAATTTATTCTGTTTTTGATGGTAAGCTTTTATTACATTTATTAATTAGATTAGTTAGAATTTTAATAGAAGATCTGTCTCCTAACTCATTAAATAATTCGAAACTTCGCTTAAAATCATCTATTGCAATGTTATAATTTTCCATTTTTTGAAATAATATACCTCTATTCATCAGAAAGCTAGCAATTCCTTGAATGTAATTAATTGACTCAACAATCTTCAGTCCTTCATTAAAAAGTTTCAATGCCTCATTATCTTTATTTTGTGCCATATTAGTAATTGCAAGCATTAATATGCATGACGAGCTTCCGATATTATTACCAATTTTATCGTAATATTTTCGGCATTGTTCGAATAATTCTTGTGCCTTTTTATTTTCCCCGTTTTGTAAAAATTTTATCCCATTCACCCATTTTTGTTTGTATATATCATTCATTTTAAATCATTAATGTTTTTTGTAAACATAAGAGTATTAGAAATTAAAAAATATTTGGCTCAGTTAGTGAATTTTTTTATATTTTAATAATTCAATTTCGATTTGTTATTGAGTTTAAATTATAAAAATCACGCCTTGAAATCTCTTATTCTGAATTTATATTTAAACCATCTAAAACTATAATTAAACTTAAAGTTCAATTTAATATTGAAAAAATAAGCAGGAACCTAGATAAAAAATTAGAGAAATTCTTGATAATTTAGAGAATAAATTAATTTAATATGCTATTAAAATTTATATATCATCAATTTAAGTTTAAATATTTCGAAAATATATTCTATATTAGAAAAAATTCTGGTTATTTCATATAAGAAAAAACAGAGAGTTGAATCTATTGGATCTTTCAGATAAAATACGTAATTATATAGATAGAATAATTGAAGAAAAATTTCAAGATATTAAGGTTTCTAGAGAAGATTACGATAGGTTGAATAAGAATATAAATAAGTTATCGGAAATAGTCAGTGAACTTGCTGAAGCTCAAAAACACACTGAACAGAGACTTAATGAACTCGCTGAAGCTCAAAAACGCACTGAACAGAGACTGGATAAGTTAACTGAAACTGTAAATAGTCTTGCTGAAGCTCAAAAACGCACTGAACAGAGACTTAATGAACTCGCTGAAGCTCAAA
>CAZYEE010000041.1:6924-19182 GCA_964646355.1 uncultured archaeon
GACTTAATGAACTCGCTGAAGCTCAAAAACGCACTGAACAGAGACTTAATGAACTTGCTGAAGCTCAAAAACGCACTGAAGATTCATTAAATAATCTTGCTAAAACGGTAAAGAATTTATCTATTTCTGTAGGAAAATTAGGCGATATAATCGGCTATGGACTTGAAGATATAGCTAGATTAATGCTACCGACTTGGTTAAACAAGCATGAAAATATAGAAATCGAAGAATTAACACCAACTTTTATCCAAATTGAAGATAAGGAATTTGAAATAAATCTTGCAGGGTTCGGTAAAAGAAATGGAGAAGATGTACTGGTCATTGGGGAGTGTAAATCCCGTATTTATTCAAATGATGTCAAAAAATTCAGTCAAATTATTGAGAAAGTAAAAGAAAAATATCCTGATAAGGAGATTATACCATTTCTGTTTGGATATCTCTTACACCCACAGGCTCAAATAGATGCAAAGATAAATAATATCCGTCTAATAGCTACTTATTCTCGATAATCTAATTTATAAAAACTTGTAAATTACTTTTATTATTTTGAAACTTAAAAAGAATGATATGAATTTTTATTAAATAAGAGATGATAATAAAAAAATTAAATTAAAAAATAATTATAGTTTTTAATAATTTAAGATTAAAAAAATTATAAATTTTTGAACAAATTAATTAATCCACCGGTCATTATGTATTGTTGAATTTGTCGAGTTCCACCTACTACTTCTTGAATTCTTGAAACTCCAAGAAGATCATGCATTAGTGTGTTATCACAAACGCCGGCTCCACCCATTAAATTAGCCATTTCATAACAGCATCGTTCAGTGAGTATTGCTGCATTATATTTTAGTTGGCTGGCACAGATAGCCATTACTTGTGTAATATTAGGTGGTATATCTCCTTTATATTTTCGATATTTTTCATCATAATTTTCAGCAAATTTTAGAATTGCTTGAAATAGGTTAGCTGTTTTTGCCCACATATCAGTTAATGTAAATGCAACTCCTTGGAATCTAATGATTGGTTTTTCAAATTGTTTTCTCATATTCACATATATAGCAGCATGAGCAAGAGCTCCCCAGCATTGGGCAATATCTTCATAGGCGATTCCTAGACGTTCAGTAAGAAGCCCTTCAAATAAATGTTCTCTTCCTTTACCAGGTGGGCCCAGTACATATTCCTTTGGGACCTTTAATTCTTTTAATTCTTCTTTTCCGATCCATAATCGTGGAACCCATGGAATGAAGACACGTTCACAATTCCAGCCATCCCATGATGTATCGATTAGAAATTGGCCCATACCTTTCCAATCATTTTGTTCAGTTGTGGCATATGCTACTGCATATTGGGCTCTTGGAGCGTTAGTGTTGTAAATCTTGGTGCCGCTAATTGAAAAGCTGCCATCTTCATTTTCTTTACAGGTCGTAAGCATATGGGTAGCATCAGATCCACGCTCTGGTTCTGTAATCAAGATGCAACCGATAGATTTTCCAGTAACCAGCTCTTTCAGAACTTTTAATCTGTTATCCATCATTTCATGATGTTCGGCGACTGGATTGATACAAAGAGTTGTTGCACCAATACTCATATTGAATTGTGGATCAAAGAAATCAACTGCAAGGCATCGGAGCATATCATAGACGAGTCCCCATTCATCACCGTAATTCATGTCAATTTCATCGAATTGATGACCTCTGGCGATATAACCTTCCTTTCCAAAAATTGGCATATATTGATATACATCCTCATCCATTGAATGAGTGAATTTATTTTCTTCTTCCACCTTCAAAGCAAAATCTTCAACTCTTTTCAAAAAATCAAATTGTTCTTTTGTTAAAATGGCTCTTAAATTCATATTTAGCCATTTATATCTATTCTTCAAACTTAGTTTCTCTAAAATTTCGTCATTAACCGCTTGAGTGTTGAATTTGCCCATTACAATCAACTCATAAATCTTTAAATGATAGGTTAACATTAAAATTTCAAATATTTGAGGTTCCGTTGTTTAGTGAAAATCTTTTAAATAAAATAGAGATTAGTTTAGAGTACCTAAAAAAATTTAATTATTAATATTTTGATATATGATTTTTTAATTGATAATTAATTTAGTTCTTGTGAAATTTATGAAAAATGATAGCGAAAATAAGGATTTTGGTTATCCAATAAGAATCTTACAAGATTTTATGATCACATGGTACATTTACATGGGATTAAAACTAGGAATTTTTGATTATTTAAAACAGAAGGGTTGGAGTACTCCAGAAGAGATTTCAAGGGATTTAAATTTAAGAACAAGATTGGTCAATAGTTGGTGTAATTCTATGTATGTAGAAAAACTTTTAATTAAGGAGGAAAACACTTTTTCATTAACAAAATGGGCAAAAACGCATTTATGTAAAGATTCTAAGAGCTATATAGGTTTTATAATTTATGCACTAGAATATTTTACTGTAGCTTTTGAACATTTTGAGTCTAATTTTAAAATTGATGAAAAATATACAACATATACACCCAATCAGATGCTAAATATTACTAAAAACATTGCACCAGTCGCAGATATAATTACGCCCTTTATATTAAATGAAATTAAAAACGAAATAAACAATTCTGGAAAGCAAATTAAAATGTTAGATATTGGATGTGGAATGGCTCGATATTTAATAAATTTTGCAAAAAGGATCCCGAAATTTAAAGGTGTTGGAATTGATATTGAACCACTAATAATAGAACAAGCTAAGAAAAATATTCAAAAAGAAGGATTTGAGAACATTATTAAATTAAGAGTTGATAGCGCCTTTAATTTTAAATTGGATGAAAAATTCGATTTAATCTTGCTTTCTAATATTATACAGGCATTTGATGATACAAAAAATAATCAATTACTTAAAAACGTGATAAATCATCTTAAATCGGATGGAAAAGTAATTATAATAGATTGTCTTCTTGATAGGAATTTAAAAAAATCAAAATTTAATGTTTTATTTGATCTTTATTTAAAATTTGAGAGCCCCTATGCCCAGCTCTATACTTTAGAACATCTTATTAACCTGTGTAAAAAGGTTGGGCTTAAATTTATAAAAAATATTCATTTATTTTTCGGGGTGGATTTAATAATTTTTAAAGGAAATCAGAACCCTTGAATAGTATATTAAAAGCCTTCAATTTTCAATTAAAATTTAAATTTATTCAAATAGTTTAACCTATTTTCCACAATGTAATTATTAATTAAGTGTTTACGATTCAATTAGTTTGAAAACCCGTGTTTATAATTCAAAATATGATAATTAAGTTATATTTTATTGAATTCAAATTTTTGATATCATAGATATTTTTTTAAGAATTTTATTGGAAAATTTTAAAAATTCAATACAAATTTTATTTGTTGATAAAAAATAGAAATATTTAAAATTTGAAATATCTCTAAAATTATTAAAATTTTTAATTATAATGAAAAATGATTACTAGGATTTATTAATATTAACCAAAAGGAGATAAAATATGGATTATGACCCTCAGTTTTGGGAACGCTTTTTTTGGCTAATAAAATACACAGATTCGATTACCTTTACAAATGTTATTCATGAGATTCTTGTATTTGCGCTGACCGCAATTGTCATATATCATGGATATAGAAAGTATGGGCTCAGAAAAATTTTAATATTCTTTTCTGGTGGATTTCTATTTTCAGGTCTAGAAGAGAATGAGATGATAGCAGTCGGCTATGAATTAAAGGGGACTACAGTTTTTGGTACCGAAGTACCAATGACTTATTATTTTAATTATCATGGTTATGTGCTATGGTTTATGGCAGTGCCTATAATAGTTGCTTGTGCATGGTTTGTAATAACATATACATCATTTCAGATTACACAGAAACTTACAAAAGGTATTGTGAAATCTGCTTTACTTGCAGCATTTATTGGTACGAGTATGGACTTAATGATCGATCCGATTATGATAAGAAGATACAATTGGATCTGGCTTGCAGAGCTGGATCAAGCATTCTGGGTATTGCAGGTACCTATTTCTAATTTTATAGGATGGTTTCTACTTATTTTCGGATTCAACTGGATATTTTACTGGTACTACGATAAATTTCTGGTAAAAAGAGAGAATTGGGGTAAGATAAAAAGTACCGTTGTTTTCTATATTTTTATGTATGCTGTATTAATTTTGATAGAATTTATTACAGTTGGTATAACCGTAGCCTTGACACCATTTTATGGAATTGATATATCATGGTGGCCATGGCCAACTTGAGAGGTGATATTATGAGGAAATGGATGCCATATATTGGATTTTTAGGATTTTTTGCAATAAACCTTATTGCAGGAATTCTGTTAATTACTGGAATTACACCACCACTTTATTACGAGGACCCACCTGGTTTTGCTCCATTAACATTTTTGGATTTATTAATATTGTTAGGACTTAATATACCATCATTGATTATTATCGTTCTTTCAATATTAAAAACTCGAAAACTTAATGATAATGAAGAAACAGAGCAGAAATAAACCTACATTTAATTTTTCACTTTATTTTTTAATTATAATATATCAAAATCTAAGTTTAATACTTAAAATCATTCATCAAGGTCCAATAAAAGCCATTTTTGTGGATTTTGGATGCACTACTCATTTAGATTTACTTTATTATTGAAAACATTTATCAATAATATAAGAATTTTATTTGTGCATTTTAAATATTTTAATCCAAAATTTATAGTAGTTATGCAAAATGACCAGATTATAAGAATTTATGTTTGATAGGAGCGAATTTGTATTATGAATAATAGTATTAAGTTATTAGATATGTCTAAAAAATTATTTAATTCATTAAATTTGTCCGAATCTGATTTAGCACAATTTGCAGACTTATATTTAGATTCAAACTTTTTTAAAAATATAGATTCAATCCATGAAGAGGATTTAGATCAATTTTTAGCCAATACAATCAAAAACATCGAAAAATATAATGATTCCAAATTTTTCTTAATATTTTGTAATGAATTGGTTAAAAAAACAAAAGGCTCTGAAATATTTTCGAAATTAGTGGTGAATCTTAAACTCCTTGAAAATAAACTTGAATGTAAACATGATAAGTCCCAAATAATATATAGAAAAAAGTTTTCAACATATTTCCCGATATATTATGAGGCGGAAATAGATTATTGCTCAGAGTGTTTTAAAAAATATTATCAAAATAAAATTTTGAAAAATCTACCTGAAATCAATGATAATGATAATATCGGAATAGGAGTAAGTGGCGAAAAAGATAGCATGGCTTCATTAAAAGCGATTTGTGAACTGGGTTTAAAACCTTTTGTATATTTTGTTGATGAGGGACTTAAAGGCCCTAATGGAAAAAGTGATTATCGCAAAATTTGTGAGAAATCGGTCGAAAAAATCTGTAAACAATACGGCCTCAATTTAACAATATATAGATTCCAAGAAGTTTTTGGTTTTACAATTGATGAACTTTACAAGTCTGGGTTTAATCCATGTAGTATAGATGCTAGATTGATGGGAGTACTCAGTAGAAAATTTATCATAGATAACAAAATTACTAAAATTCTTACGAATAGAACAGAAGATGAGATACTTCAACTAATGTTATTATCGATTGAAGGCTCTAAATTTAACTTGATCCCGACTTACCAAAGCTCATCCCATACAATCAAATTAAATGATTTAAAATGTTATTTCAGAAATATCCAATTCAATATTCCAGGAATTGAAAATGAAATTTATTTGAAATGTACAAATACAGAATATAATAACACAATTGAATGCCCGTATCATAAATTTAACCTTGGTAAATTGAACAAAAATCTTGTAAAAAAGATGGAAGAAGCACATCCCGGGGCGACTGTATTTTTTAACGAAGCATTTAGTAATCTGTTAAAAAAACTGCTGGATAAACAGAAATCTTCAATAGATAATACCGGATCTCCCAACTTCATTGTAGAATATAAAATCTGTAATAAATGTGGATTTCCCACTCTGACTGGATCAAACACTAATTGTATCGTTTGTAATTATAGGGAAAAACTTGGAAAAAAGTAAACTTGAAGGAGGTTTATTATTATGGATATTGAAATAAATAAAAAAATTGCATATGGAAGAAATATTATATTACTAATATGCCTTTTATTATTATTAAAGGAAGAAAATGTTGAATAAAACTAAAAATTTATGAGTATTCAATTAATTCATAAATTTGATTCATCAAATAATAAATAATATTTGTTTTATGGACGAGTTCTATGGACGAGATCTTTTGTAAAATTAGAATATAGAGTCAAGTATATTTTTGAATCTCTTTTTCAAGTTTTAAAAGATATAAATCATCATATGCAGGTAAATCCCAGCCTTTTCTTACCCACCATTTTTTCCAGCCTTTTAACTGGTCCAAAAAGTAGCCCAAAAAGGAATAACCTTTATATAAATTCGCAAATGATGGATCTATCTTTTCTGCTAATTGAAATGAAATTATTTGAAATGTTTCCACTGCTTTTTCAAAAGGTAGATAGGGAGTTTCAACTACTGGAAATCTAAAAGAATAAAAATAATAATTATTTGTAATGATTTTTAATTGATATTTTTCTGGATTATTATAGAATTCGGTACCCTTGAACGGTACAAGCCACCCCATTGTTAAATTTTTGTTAATAATGTCCAACTCCTCCATCCTATTTATTTGGTCAATTAAATGATCTGGCGTCTGAAATGGTAGCCCAATAATAAACGATGAAATTACATCTATTCCCATCTCTTTTGTTAATTTTACCGCTTTTTTAATCTGTTGATATGTTATTCTTTTGTTAATAGTTTTTAATATATCATCATGCAAGGTCTCAAGCCCAAATAAAAGCCCAGTACATCCCGCCTCTTTCATTTTTAATAAGAGCTCTCTATTTATCTGATCAATTCTAGTAGTAGTTCTCCATTTAAAATTAAGCCCTCGTTGCTTTATTTTCTCAAATAATTCATTCACTAGCTTTTTATTAAGCGTAAAAGTATTATCTCCAAATCCCACGTCTATATCAAAAGAGGTAAGGTGCTCAATTTCCTCTAATATATTATCAATCGGAGGCTTGTAATTTGGATTATAATACCTCCCCGCTGAACAAAATGGACACTTATAGGGACAAATTAACGATAACAAAATTATAGATTCATAATAATGGTCAATTGGTAGTAAATCATAATTGTTCGGAAAATAATTTAATAAATATGAATGATTAAATTCTGTTTCAATTATTTTTCCATCATATTTATAAGCAATATTAAAAATCTTTTTTAGATTGTTATGTTTCAACTCGTTATTTTTTATCAGATTTAAAATCAATTCTAATGGTTTTCTACCATCATTCTTTACAACAATATCAACATCATTTTGACTAAATATCTCATTTATACTAAAAGTGGCATGATTCCCACCTACTACAATTGGCACATCAGATAAAATCTCCTTACATTTTTTTATAATAACCTGGGAATGATAATACGACTCGGTTAGCCCAATAGAAATACCAATCAAATCAGGCTGAAATGACCTTAATACTGTTTCAAAAGCTTCAAGCTGTAACACATTTTTTTTCCAGAACCTGTCAGAAAGGTTTATTTGTTTTTTATCCCGATATCTTTTATTAATATCCACATTCTCATTCACTAAAAAATCAACTAATTTAACATCATGCCCTAAATTATCTAAATAGGTTCCAAGTGTTAATATATTATACGGAACAGAAGGTCGCCCTGTCAATACAGTTTGTGGCGGGTTAATTAATATAATTCTCATTGACTCACCAATTAAAATTTTGAATAAATTTATTTATAAACACCAATTTTGACAAATAAATTTAATTGACATTAATCATTTTTGGGAATAATTTAAATTCGAGTAGTAAAATGCAATTGTAAAATATTTTAGAAAGTATTAGATAAGGGTTATTAATATCAATTGTTTTTACAAAATTTGCCCTTTAATCATAAATATTTAAAATATTATTTTTTAATAAAAATAAAATCTGAGATATATTATCTGTTTTAATCCAAAATTCAATATATATTTGGTATTTTAGAATCATATCAAAGATAGATAATTGTTATTTATCACGGTTAATAAACGACTCTTCTTTAGAAATTAAAGTTTATATTTATAATTAAGATAGAATATTTTGTTTTATCAGAATAAAATATTTTAAATTCTTATATTTTAATGGATTTAAAGATAAATAAATTTAAATACAAATTTTTTATTTTGTTTGAATTAATGACAACCACAGTAGGCGTTGATGTTGGATCACTTACAACAAAAGCAGTAGTATTTGATGGAAAGATTTTAGGATATTATATATCACCTTCGGGTCATCAGTTTGAAAGAGCAGGTATAGACGTATTCAGCAAAGTATTAGAGATTGCGGGTATTAAGAAGGATGAGGTAGATTATATACTTAGCACGGGATATGGTCGATATTCGTTAAATTTTGTAAATGATAAAGTGACAGAGATTACAGCTCATGCTAAGGGCGTGAATTATTTTTTTCCAAAAGTTAGGACGATAATAGACATTGGTGGACAAGATAGTAAAGCGATTAGAGTTCAGAATGGTATTGTTAAGGATTTTATGATGAACGATAAATGTGCGGCTGGGACGGGCAGGTTTATTGAAGTGATGGCAAATGCGCTCTCAGTAGAGACATTGGATGAGATGGGAAAATTATCACTTCAATCTAAAAATCCAGCGAAAATTTCGTCGATGTGTACGGTATTTGCAGAGTCTGAGGTGATTTCATTATTTGCAGAAAAGAAATATTCAAAAATAGATATAATTGCGGGTATTCACAACTCAATTGCAAAAAGAGTTGGTGGAATGGTCAGAAGACTGGGTAGAATTGAAGAGGACGTAGCTTTTGTTGGTGGTGTGGCGAAGAACCTTGGAGTAAAAAAGGCATTAGAGGACGAATTAAAGGTAAAAATATATACACCGGAAGGAGATTATCCACAGTTGACTGGTGCGCTTGGTGCGGCTATTATTGCGTATGAGAAGGTTTCAAAGTAGCAAGAGAAAGGAATAGAAGGAGAGAAAAAAAGAAAAAGAAAGAAAAAGGAAGAAAGTAAAATACTGGAATAACATAAATAACTTTATTTTTACGATTTTTTTGTATTTATTGTAATTATGACTAAATTTTTTTAAAAACTCGTGTTTCGTATAATCTTAAATACTAATTTTTCTAAAATTTAAGTAAGAATTTTTCAGGTGTTTTAATGGATATTCCAATAATATTCCCTGGTGTCCCAAAAAAGTTTGAAACAAATCAATGGATATTTCCAAATTTAGCATTGGTTCAATTGGGCACAGTATTGAAAATGAGTGGTTATAGACCAATCATTATAAATATACCTCAGAACGAGTTATTAGAAGTAAATTATAAATTTTCTTTTGATGATGTTTCAAAATATTCGATTATTTGTATTTCTGCGTATTCATTTCAGTTGGATGTAGTGAGAAATTTTATTAAGAAGATAAAATCAAAAGATAATATTATAATAATAGGTGGTGCGTTAGCTTCTACATCACCTGAGGAAGCACTTGAATATTGTGGAGCGGATTTTGCGATAGAGGGGGAGGGAGATGTTGCATTGCCGAAGCTAGTTGATTTTATAACGAAGGATACTGGAGAACTTAATTCGATAGAAAATTTATGGTATAAAAAGAATGGGAAGTTAAAATTTACCTTCAAATCATATATTAAAGACCTAGATTCACTACCAATAATAGATTTTAAAATACAAAATTTTAGAGAAATGTATTCTAAGATTTATAAGAAGGTGAGTTATGCCTATTTTCCCTTGGAAAGTTCGAGAGGATGTTATGCAAATTGTACATTCTGTTCATCCAAACAGATTATGGGAAACTGGCGTAAGAAATCAGCCGAGCGATTGATAGAAGAATTAAGATTATTAAAGGAAACGTATCCAGGATTGTTTAAATTAAAGAATTTTGGAATAAGCTATATAGATAACACAGCTACAGCCAATTCGAGACGTATTTTAAAATTTGCAAAACTTAAACAGGAAGAGGGAATAGAGGTTCCATGGTCATGTATGAGCAGGATAAATGAATATAAATCGGAAAATAAAGAAGTTTTAATAGAAATGGCAAAATCAAATAATTTTGTAATATTTTTTGGGATAGAGGCGGGTTATAATAAGGGATTATTAAAGATAAATAAAAAAATAGATGTGCAACAAATTGAAAATACTATAAAATTATGTTTACAATGTAATATTCCAATATTAGACCTAAGTTTCATTGTAGGGTTTCCATGGGAATCTGAGATAGAGATAGAAAGGACAATCGATTTTGCAAAGAAAATGAAAATGCTGGCGCCCCTACGTATTAAAGTTAATATAAATTATTTTATACTATTTAAGAGAACTGCGATATATGAGGAGCTAAGAAAAGAATACGAGAATACACTGGATTTTGATAAATTAAATTCCAGGGAACTTATTGATAGACACTGGAATAAAAATGTTTCAAAATCTGAAGTAATAAAAAAGATTAATGAATTTAATGAATTTAATAAACAATTTGAATTAACTCGTCCTAATTAAAAAATAGTAAAAAATGATATAAATACCTAAAATAAATTATAAATGATAATATAATGGGTAAAAAATGACTGTAAAATTTACTAAGAATAAATATAAATGGGATTATAATGGACAGATCAGAGGTCGAAGAATTTTTTCAAAAATATATTATAAAAATACACGGAAAATATATAATAAATAAGGCTGATGCGCTCCGGTTTTTAAAAGAGAATGGATTCAAAGACTACGATATTATATCCAGTCATTTTCTTGGGATAATCAAATATTCTGATAATTATTATTATTGCAGTCGTAATTTTGGACTATTATTAACTCAATTAATAGATTACTGCAAAATGATATTAAATTTAAAGAGAGATTTTGTTCTATTCTGGCCTAAAGTAGTTACTGATATCTCAGAAAGGCTCCCGATATTTTTAACATCGTCGCAAAAGCATATAGGAATTCTAATATATTCGGAGGATTTATCATTTTTGAAATAACTAATTTTTAGAATTTGAATCACAAATTTAAATGTACTAACTAGTGAGATTATAATTTCCGGCTTATCCTATTTTATTTAAGATTTCTGTATTCTCTTATTTTATTTAAAATTCCTGTATTATCTTGTTTTATTTTAAGAATTCTCTTATTTTGTTTTGTCCTATATACTCTGAATTATAAAATTTAATAAAATTGTAGTCAAAATAACAAAAAAATGTAGTCAAAATAACAACAATTTTTTTTATAATTAAAGTGCTATAACCATAAGAATTTACTATCATCAATAGAGAATTATTAAATTTAGTATCCTAAATGGAGGATTTAAACAAAATGACTATGATAGAAGATGTAAAATGCGAAACATGTAAAGATAAAGCAATAGAAGAACATATGTGTAGGTCCCATAAAAAGGGTACCTATTTTGTAAAACCTGAAGATATTGATAAGTTGGAATATTATTGTGGTTTTTGTGGAAGGGTTTCTGTAGATAAAAACAGACTTTGTGAACCACGGGAAATATTACCGGAGGTAAAAAATACATATAAAGATGCAAAATATAATTGTCTCACATGTGGGCAACCTGTAAAAGCGCCAGGTCATATTTGTGATTATAAAGAGAATTTTAAGTGCCCATATTGCGGTGAGCTTGTTGATATCTCTCAACCTGGTCAAAAACATCATATGTGTCCCGAACTGATTAAAAACGCCAAATATTTTTGTAGAGCTTGTGGAAGATTAGCTGTCGAACCATGGGAAGTCTGTACTCCAATAGAAATAAAATAGAATATAAAATTGAGATATTAGTTTCAATATCTTTTTTCTTTTTTTATATTTATGAATCTTTTTCATGAAAAAAATTAATTGAATCAAAAAATAATTTAAAAAATAAGATTTTCATGAAAAAGCATTAATAATTTTGAAATAGGGCCCTTATAAATTTTGTTAGATTTATGTATCTAAATAAAAAATTATAAGATATTTATAGTAAATTTTCTATTAAATATATAGTCAAGTTCTCAATTTTACTAGGAATTTTATTAATGGTTATACCGAAGTTTTCGGTGAATTATGATGAAAAGGATGGCCCGAATTTTTAGAGATCATAAAATTAAAGGTATTTTTATCATTTTAATGATAAGTCTGT
>CAZYEE010000042.1:0-14821 GCA_964646355.1 uncultured archaeon
ATTTTTTGAAACTATAAATTCCCAGATCCAAAATATGCCAACTATGACAAATAAAACCAGATTACTGGTGAGGATGACTAGTCCAAAGCTGGATGTTAAAACTATATTTTGGAGAAAAGCAACCAACAGAAAATTAACAGCAACCCAACAATTAAAAATCTTCTTGAACTTATTTTTAAAAACGAAAATGCAGATCACATTTATTACTATTATAATATGCAGTATAGGTTGTATATTCGTATAAGGCACAAGTCCATACATCAAGGCCTCGTTCATAATTTGAGTAATTTTGGTATAGTCATAGTTTTCTGATACATAAAGCGGTATAAAAAACCATAGAAGCAAGATTATTAGATAATACCAAAATTTTCG
The DNA here is from genome assembly GCA_964646355.1 of uncultured archaeon. Lineage (GTDB taxonomy): Archaea > Asgardarchaeota > Lokiarchaeia > Helarchaeales > HEL-GB-B > HEL-GB-B. The sequence goes on from CAZYEE010000042.1 coordinate 373, forward strand.
AGTGATTTTATCCAATTTTTCTTGGATTTTATTCTTTTTTTCTACGTTCATAATAATAGTAATATCTTTTTTGGTTTTTAAAAATATTGTAAGCTTATATTGGTATTGCTCATTTTATGGAGACTTATAACAGTTTGTGAAACATATAACAATATATATTTGTTTATGCAATTTCTATATGCAATTAATTCTAAAGTTTTAATAATATTACAAATTTATTATAGAAGAGATTTTATTTTAGAAATAAAGTATATAGAATTTATTAACAAATTATATATTATATAAAATCGAAATGATGTGCCCATGAATTCAAAAGAGTTAACGCTATCTGCAATTAGAAATATACCCGAAAAAATCCCTTTTAACCCATTTATAATGCATTTAGCTGCTATTTTGAACAATATTGACTATTGTAAAGAGTATGTAAGAAAACCAGAGGTTTTAACTAAATGTCAAATCAAATGTGCGAATTTTTTTGGTATAGATCATGTCAATGTTTCGACTGATGCTTATAGAGAGGCTAATGCATGGGGAGTTGAAATAGATTTTTCAAGCCATACTCCAATGCCGAAAAAAGGATCTGAGTTGGATTGGCGAGAGTTTGAGAGTATTGATGCCCCTAATTTAATGGAATGCGATAGAATTATTGAACGTGTAAAAGCCGTAGAAATTCTTTACAATGAAATTGGGAGCTCACAATGCATTATTGGATGGATAGAAGCTCCATTTGCTGCAATTATTAGTATTTTTGGAATGATGAATGTTTTTAAAATTAATAATAAAAAATGGAACGAAATAATAAAAAGTCTTATTAAGAGGGTGGTTCCTGTTCAACTTGAATTTGCAAAATTACAAATTGAAGCTGGTGCCGATATTATAGGTGCGGGCGATTCTGCGGTTTCTCAAATAGGTCCATGGAGATATAAGGAAGCTTGTTTGGAATATACACAAAAATTATTTAAGGAAATTGAGAAAAAAGTTCCTGTATTATATCATACCTGTGGAGATAATTCAAGAGTTGATAAGGAGGGAAATGATATGCTCAAATTATTGGCAAGTTCGGGTGCCTCTATATTGGATATCGATTATCAAGTAGATCTAGGAGTCGCAAAAACAAAAATAGGCAATAAAATTTGCATTAGAGGAAATACTAATACTTCCTTATTAGGAAAAATTGATTACAGCCCGGAAAAAATTGTTAAATTGATCTCAAATACTATTGAACTTGGAAAGCCAGGTGGTAGATACATGTATGCAGCAGGTTGTGAGTGGGTTTGGGAGCCCAGAGATATTGCCATAAGAAATCTAAGCATTGCTAAATCCATTTGTGAAAAAATTGGTTATTATTGAATAATATCAAATGTGATATAATGTGTATTTTATTTTTAATAGTTGGAAATTCGGGCAGCGGAAAAGATTCATTAATTAAGGAAGTTATGAAAATCTATCCCAAAAATTTAAAGGAATTAAAAATTCCAAGAAGAGTAATAACACGCCCTTCCTCTCCCGAAACGGAAGATTTTGAGTCAGTGGATGTTGATACTTTTATGAAATTAAAAAATTCGGGTGCTTTTGCATTTGACTGGTATATTTACAATATTTATTATGGTGTTCGTAAAGAAATATTTGAATGGCTTCAAAATGGAAATCCAGTACTAGTAAATGTTAGCAGAATGATTATCGATGAAGTTAAAAATTGTTATCCGAATGTCAGAGTAATTTTTGTAAAAGTTCCTTTTGAAATTATACGCAAGCGCATAATAGAACGTGGGAGGGAAAATGATAAATTAATAAAAGAAAGACTTGAAAGAGCCAAAAGAAATTTAGATTTACCAGATGCAGATTGTATTATAGATAATTCAGAACCATTAGAAAAATCCAGTAAAAAATTATTAAAATATATATTAAAAGAAATGCAGCAATTTCACTGATATTTATCGTTAGTTTATTAGATTAACATTATTGATTCATTAGATTAACATCATTGATTCATCAAGTCATATAGGGAAATTACTGATATTGAATTAATCAGATCTTTTTCAGAAATGTCCTTATCGGTCTTAATAATTATATTATATATTTCATTTTTATCAAGCAAGAAGAAATTATCTGATAATTTAAAATCATATTTATTAGAGTTAATAATCACATAAAGCGCAATTTCTTTTGCAGATAAACTCATCTCAAATTTATTTTTTCCAATATCTTTCAATTTCCACTCAATTTTCGGATCTTTAAGATGTATTTTTTTCGGGTTCCCAAATAATCGAAATCCTTTATAGAGAAGTCTATTTTCCATGTCAAATAATTTATATATGATAATACAATCTTGAATTTTTTGTTGCAATCCTTTAATATTTTTAATTTTTAATTCATCTAATTTTATTGTAGTGCATGGTAGAACTGAAAATTCTTGAGACTTTTTAACGAAATTGAAACCATTTACATCCGATATTCTCCATTCCAATATTCCATCTTTTTTCTTTATTGAATCATTCGTTATATATATTTTAACATCTTTTTTAGATTCCTCAACACTTGGAAATAATGGCATAAAAAACCTCTTAGCAAAATAATGTAGTGCCTTCCATCTAATAAAATAATCAATTGAAGACCAACTTGCTACAGGCCAACAATCGTTTAATTGCCAATACAAAGCACCACCACACCTATTATTTACTCTATTTCGTCTCCAATGTTCTACTCCATATTCAATTGCGTCTCCTTGCGTTATCTGCGAAAGAAATACCATTTTTTCAAAATTTTTAGGGACTTTGAATCTACGCTTTGTATAATTAATTAACTTTTTATTTCCAGCCGGATTTTTCTGATGTGCCTCCATAATTTTAGAATAAACATGCAATTGGTCTGAAGGACAAAAATAATTAATTGTTTTCAAGTCCGGAAATGATTCAAACCCAAATTCTGACATAAATCGAGGAGTAAATTTACGATAAGCTTTAAAAGGCTTATTCAGATGCCAGACATCCCAATAATGAGCGTCTCCTTTCTTAGGTGAGTTTGACTTGAGTATACCCCTCTTTTTTTCATTCGGATGAAACATACTACCATTAGAAGGAGAGCTAGGCCAGTATTGGCGCTGCGGATCATATTTTTGGACCAATTCAGGAAGTAATTCTTCAAAAATATGAAAATAGCCTCTTTTATATTCCCGTTTCTTTTTAAATTTGAATTTGGGAATAAAGAGTAATATTAAATTTATACCTAAAAACCATTCAACCTCGTTATTTCCACACCATAAAGCTATACATGGATGATTTCTGAGCCTAAGAATGTTATCAATCGCTTCTTTTTCAACATTTTCAATGAATTCATTAGTTGATGGATAAATTCCACATGCAAACATAAAATCCTGCCATATTATAATTCCATTTTCATCACATAAATTATAAAACTCGTCGTCTTCGTATATACCGCCTCCCCAGACTCTTAACATATTCATATTTGCTTCTTTTGTGGCCTCTATTAATTTTTTATATAACCCAAGTTTTTTACCTCTGGGAATAAAATTATCGATTGGAATCCAGTTTGCACCTTTTGCAAAAACAGGAACTCCATTCAGAAGAAAATAAAATGATTCACCCCATTTATCAGGTCTTCTTATCAATCTCAAATCTCTTATTCCAATTTTTAAACTGTTAGAATCAATTATTTTATTATTTTTTAAGAGATTTATTTCTAATTTATAAAGGTGAGGTTCACCCAAATCATGACTCCACCATAAATATGGCTTGTGAACCCTTAATTCTAATTCAATAAATTCGTTATTACCATTAATTTTATTTATTCGAGCATTAATTTCTTTTTGGGTTGAAATCTCTTGATTATTTGGATCTGTTAAAATTACACGAATTATATATTTTGTTTCGGATGAAATATCTAATAGCTTATCATAATCAAGTTCGATTTTAATCAATAAATCAACATAATCAATTCTTATCTTATCAATATCACCTAAATCTCCCAAATTCATTATATTATTATGGTATCTAAAATTTTGTTTTATATAAACTGTTTTAATTCGAGGACCATCATAACCTATTAATTCTATCTCTTTCCAAATTCCAATATCTGGTAATTTTGGGCCCCAGTCCCATCCAAATGAATATTGAGCTTTTCTAATATATTGAACACCTGGAATACCTACAGATCCTATTTGTAATTTGTGTCCATTTCGCTTTATTTCAGATTTTGTATAGTTAGTAGGACTTTTAAAATAGATTTTCAACTCGTTTTGCTCTGGTTTTAAAATATTTTTCACATCAAACTCATAAGTCCGAAACATATTATTAGTACTGGCTATTTTTGAGCCATTTAAATATATATCAGCTAATGTATCAAGCCCATAAAATTTTAAAACTATTTTTTTCATTCTCATTAATTGTTCTGGAACATTAAAATAGGTCTTATATAACCAATCGGATTCATATACCCACCTAACTGTATCTTCATTAAGTCCATAAAATGGATCTTCTATTAAACCATTCTTTAATAAACTTTCAAATACTGTACTTGGAATTTCTACATTAACGGAAATGGATCTTCTTGTAGGATCACTTCCATTATAATTAAGAATCCAATTTTGTGTAAGTTTCATTTTTATCATTCTAATTACACCAGATTTAATTATAATACCAAATACAATTTTATTCATTTTCTTATTTCAATAAAGAAATATGAGCCTTTGGGCTCCACCTTATTAAGATTTTTAAAAAGCAAACATATGCAGAATGCTAATTAATAGTTTAAATAAATAAAATAAAAACCCAAATTAACGAAATCTAATATATTATTTGAATTTTATTAACATCTATCATATCTTTACAGGATTTTATAATATTTTACACCATTATTTTACAATAATTCTTAAAAAACCATTACAAAATGAATTCTATTTATGGAAAAGAACTATTCTATTTGTATTAGTTCCTAGATTATTATTATTTACTCCCCATATATTTGATGTCTTAGTAAATTTTTGTAGATTTATCAGTATGCCTTCACACTCAAATCCTGCATTTAATCCTAGAGGTACCACATATTCATCAAGCTTTAAAGTACCTTTTTTCACCTCTCCGACTTCAAATGCTACCCAGCCATCGGGTTTAGTTATTCTAAATAGTTCATAAAATACTTCTTGCATAATTTCACTCCACTGTTTTATGGATCTTGGCGTGGTGATTTTCTTAGCTACTTCATCAATATTTATCCGATTGAACCAACACCTAAGCCAATTATCTTTTGAATATTGAACTATATTTAAAAAAGGTGGTGATGTTACAGTTAACTTGACCGATTCCGACTTGATTTGATGGGTATGCCGTGCATCATTCTCTAAAAATAATGCAGTTTTATATGCTTTTCTTAAATTCTTAATTTGGGACTCCGATAAATTTCTTAATAATGAATTTGATTTTTTAAGAATCAATTTCTTTACATCTCTATATTCGGGTTTCTGGTTAAGTTTCTGATTGATGAGTTTCTGTCTCTCTGGGGAAACTGCCTGATTTGGAGGTAATGTATATACTGAAAAAAAGCCTTTCGAGTGCCCAGTAAGTCTATTTGTTGCAATCATCCGAATCCATCTATCAGCTCGATTTTCATTACCATTTTTTCGCCTTTCATCGAGATATTTCTGTAATGAAACGATCTCAGCTTCCGTTAAAGGATGATAAAACATTGATAAATCGATCTCAGCTCTTAAATTCTCATAAATGGGAATCTCATCTAAAGTATTCATAATTTCTGTAAAATCGGCGATGTCCAATCTGGGTTCCGCTAATATTCTGCTTAATGGATTGATGTCATTAGAAATAACGCGTCTTCCCATTAATGCAGCTTCAATAATTGTTGTTCCTCTTCCACTAAATGGATCATACACTATATCTCCAGGTTCGGTAAATATTTTTATAAAAAAATGAGGTAACTGTGGCTTAAAACATGCTCTATATGAAATTTCATGTATTGAAGATGCTTGTCTCTGCTTTGATGTCCAATATTCATTAATATATTTAGGAATATTTTTCCCATTTAATTTAAAATATTCGATTTTCGTTTTAAAAGCATTATCTATCCATATATCCAATCTATCTTTTTTTATAAAATTCCTAAAATATTCAGAAACTTCTTTAGATGTCCTAAGCAACATAAGATTTTATCACCAAAATTAAGTAAATGTACAAAATTTATATTATTAAAACTATCGGATCAGGCTTTTAATATGTTCATTTTTAAAAATTTCAGAAATTAGGTTCTCTAATTCTTCAAAAATATTCAATCCTTCCGACTTTTTATAAACTTTATAAATACAAGAAAAAAGATCTCATATATTAATTTATGCTTCTATAATATGATTCAAAACACCCTCTAAAAATCCAACACTGATAATCCCTGTATAATACTATTCATATTTTTTACGCAATATTCCTTTATTTATTTATTAATTTAAAAAAGTATATCTTTAATATGATTTCTACCTACATTGATATTTTTTTCACTATCTCTTTTCATAGCCTTTAATATTATTTAGCATTATTTAATTTTATTTGATATCCTAAAAGAAAATAAACTACTTACCAATCTTTCATTTTTTTATAGGTTGTCGTAATATCGTCTTTAAATTCTGTGGCTTACATCTACGAGGATCACTTAAATATATTTCATGATGTTTATCTCTTAATTTATAACCTTTATCCTTAATAAACTTATATAACTTTTCAATGGTTTCGATTTCTTTATTATATGGGCCTATATGTAAAATTTGCGCACATAATCCTTCATGAAATTCCTCAACTTTTAATTTTGATAACATGGGCAGATCTTTTTTTTCCTCTAATGATTGAATTGCTTTTTGTATCTGTATATCTTTTGCAAAATCTGGTATTCTAATCATTAATCGAAAACACCAATTCTCTTTTTCTTCCATAGACCAAGGTTTATTTCCCTCTACAAACCATAATGCCTCTAGAGGTGGCACAACATAATCTTTTTTTGGAGTTTCTTTTTTAATAAATTTCATTTTTAATGTAAAAGAAGCAGAATATAATGTCTTGATAGCTTCTTTAAATTCTTCGGATGTATTTGGATCGCCTTTACCATCTATGATAAAAAATTTCATATTTGGAATATCAACAATTTTTGGCTCAGTAGGAGAAGCAGTATATATATCAGGAAATTCCTTTTTATAATCAAATTTTTTATATGATTTTGATCTTTTTACCATTTATATCAATCCAATATTTCTTTTATTTCAATCCAAACATTCTTTAAAATAAATTATCAAAAACGATATAATAGATCTATTATAAACATAAAATAGTATTATTTCATTTGATGTGATTTGTAGTTAACTTATCGAAATAATAATTTGAAAAAATTCTCTGAATATTTTTGGTGATTCGGCTCCAAATTATCATAATTTTTATGATTTTGTTATTACCTCAATACCAAGATCTTCAGCTAAGTCAAGAGCAATATCATCAATCTCAATGGCAATTACAAGTTTTTCTGCTTCAATTCCCAGTTCTTTTTCAACAATTTTTGCTTTCTTATAAAAAGATATTATCTTATCTTTTGTCATATGAAATTTAATTTCAATAATTACATATCTACCATCACTTGCAAATATATCAACTTCTACTTTTTGACCTGGTAAAACAATTTCTCCCTCTTTATCCCGGATTCGCTTTTTTTCAATTTTTTGAAGATCAATAAATCTGTTTTCAATACTCTTTTTTAAGATATTCAAGATGGTTTTTTCAAAATCTTTTCCTTCTCTTCCTCCCAAAGTTCCAACAGCAATTTTTAAAATTTTTATTTCATTAATTAATTCTTCAAATCGTTTGTCAACAGCTTCGAATCGTTTGTCAATAGCCTCGAATCTATTCTCAATTATTTTTAATGCTTGTAAAAATTCAGATTTTGTTAATAACTCTTCTCTTGAATATATTTTACCATATTTTTCTAGTTCTCTTGCTATATAATTATCAATATATCTTTTAACATCCTCACTCAAATTAATTGTCATTGAATATTCAATTCCTAAAAGTTTATATTCAATAATATTACCAGTTCTTCAAAATAATGATAATAATTAATTTAAAGCATCATTCTATATAAAATATTCTTCATTTCAATTAATTTTATAATAATCTCTGTTTTTTCAATTAGTAGTTGATATAATTGGATTATTTTATTAAATAATGATTCATGATTTTAGATGTAAAATCTTATTTATTAGAATTTTAATAATTATTAACAAATTGGATAGATAAATGTTTATTTAAAAAATAACGGAGCTGAGTTTAATTATATCACTAATAAATGATAAAAATCATGAATAACTGATTAAAAATTAAAGATATTTCAAACTATTGAATTAATTTATAAAGTGCATATTTATCAGATCATATTCAAATTGGTACTTATTCTAATTTACAGATAATATAATAGAAAAGAATAAAAATTAAGAAAATGAAGATCAAGGTAATATATTTGGATAAAATTTGGAGAATTTTAATATTAACTTGCATCTTTTCAGGATTGTTTATTTTAAATTCATATCTATTAATAAATATTGAAAAAAATTTCCCTAACAATGATGGATTTACAAGATATATAATTTTTGTCCGTCCAGGTAATGAAGCTCCTGGTTATTACATTATAGCTGATGAATTAAATGGAGATCTTCATTCAAAATGGGCCGATATTGTATTTCATGGAAGAGGCTCGTTAGAAATAAATTTAACAGATAAATCTGCCATATGGTCGGTCCAATCCTATTTAAATCAGAGTGAGAATGTATCATTATATTTGAAATATATTACACCAATCGAAAGAATCGAGAGAAAATCTGGACTATTCACTCATCAAGCCTCGATTTATGAAGAAATTCCATATATTTTAGTTAGACCTAGTGCAGGAGTAAGAATATCGACAGCAATATTATATCCAATAAATAAGACTATCGATAAACCAAAAATAATTCAAGGTAATCGCTATGTCTGGATTAATAATGCGGATTTTTTGTTAGTGCAGGACACAAATAAACAAATTACTGTGGACAATATCTCAACAGATGCTAAAATTTTATTTTTAAGAAAAAATTCGAATGGTACTTTAACTGATTTTCTGATTATGAGCGGGACTTATCTTAAATATAATGGAACAACATATTACACCAATACATCATCTACAAATCTGATCTGGCACAAAGGTTCAATAAAATATTCAAAAATAAATATTATTTCTAAACAATCAAGCAATCTTGCAGTAAATAGCTTACCAGAATTGGATCATCCATTCTTATATTATAATAGAACAAGTTTTAATGTAATAAAGGACCGAGTTTTAAATTCATCACCTTGGAATGTTTGGTTTAATTCTCTAAAGAATAGTGCTGATTCTGTTTTAGCAAATGACCTTACAGCTTATGCACCACCTTTACAAGCCGATTATACATTAAATTTTGCATTTTTGTCCCAAATTTTAGGTAATATAAGCTATTTAAATAAAGCAAAGGAATTATTAAATAATCTTAAAAATATTCATGATTTTACAGGTGATAGTGAACATCTACGAAGAAGTATTGCAATTTCAAAATATGTTATAGCGTATGATATGATCTATAATAACCTATCAAGTGAGGAAAAATCAAACTTTCGAGATGATATAATAGAGGCGACTAATGTTTTATATGATACCTTTAAAACAACACCAAAAAATAATCATATATTAATAGAAAGTGCAGCAATTGGGCTCGTAGGGCTTAGTTTCAATAAACTGGAATGGGTGCAATTAGCGATAAAGTCGGTTAACGAATATTTGAATAATAATATAAAATCGGAGGGTGGATGCTATGAAGGACAGGGGTATTGTGGTTACGGATTTATGAACTTGATGAGATTTATATACGCATTAAAAAATATACAAATTAATTATTATGAGGATCCAAATTTTCAGAACTTATTTAAATTTAATATAAATTGTGTTTCACCCCTTGGTACAATACCAATATTTGAAGATACAAGAAGAAATCCTGAAGTAGCTGAAATGTGTTTATGGGCTGCCCCACATCTTTCGTTTGGGGGATATTTAAAATGGATTTATGAACGACGAAACAATTATTCAAATATTTTCTCAATGCTTGGACCCTCAGTATCTAGAATAATAATGTATGAACGAAATATTACTGCTATTGAACCAGTATGGAACGAATCAATTGTCTATGAAGATTCGGGGTTAGCATTTTTAAGGAGTGGTAATAAACCGACAGATTTATATTTGACAATTAGTTGCAAAAAATATTATCAATCACACACTCATTTTGATGAAAATTCTATTGAATTATGGGCATATGGTGCATATATTATAGCAAATCCAGGTTATGGAACATATGGAGATGAACATCATAAATGGCTCACGTCCACAGAAGCATCCAATACAATATTAATAAATGGGAATGGTCAAGTTAGAGAATATGGAGAAGGATTTATCAATGCAATTTTTTCAAGGAATTTAGAATTTATTTCAAGTAGTACAATTAATACATATATCCATCCCAGCTCATTTTATAGCCATCCGAGCTTATTCTATCTAATTATTGCAATCTATATTATGCTTTCAACTTCATTTTCAATAACATTTTATTTAATAATGAAAATTCCAAAAAACAAAATTGACATAAAGAATAAGGAAGTAAATAAAGTAAATAATAGATCCGATCAAGATAATGATCCAGGCTCAAACGACAATCCTTTTACTATATTGATAAAACTTGTATATCTGGATAGAAAATTATATCAAAATCTGAATAATTTAAACCAAAAAGCATGGAAAATATTTCTATTAATCATTTCAATTGTTCTACCTTCAGTATATTCAATTCTTTTCTTAAATAATATCTATATCGCAATAAATGAATTTTTATATGCATACTATACTCCAACTTCAGGTTATAAGGATTATATCGAGTTATTTTTTTATCTTGAATATGGTTCAATGATAGTAATTACAATAATTATTCTTCTGATAATTTTAACATCCTCTAAAATAATTAGCAAATTATTAAAACTATATTATAGGACAGTATTTAGAATAAATATTCAAAATGACTGGAATTTTAGAAATTTGCATTATCTATTGATTCCATTTATTATTTGTGTATCTATATTTTATATATTAGTACTACAGTTTTGGATACCAAAATTCTTAATCAATTTGGATATAGCTTTTACAAATGCGGGTTCAATAGAACGAATTACTGAATTAATTATTGAATTATTTGTTCAGGCAGCTAAAATTTTATTAATAATGCTCATCATTTTAATCCCATTCATAACTTGGGGGATTTATGCCACTTCTTATCATTTCAATCCTATAATAAAGATTTCAATAGCTCGTATAAGATTATCTACAATATGTTTGTGCATATTATCTCTATGTGTAATAATGTTAATATTTATCCTCTGTTATTATTATTGCATAGCTATCATTAGTTCTTTCCATATATCCAGTATTTTAAGTTAAATTAATGAAATAATTAAAATATTCATTTAAGAAGCAATTTAAACGATCAATCATCTCTATAAAAATAGTCCATCATTCTCTTGTATATTTCTTGCCTTTTTTTATCCTTACATGTAGTATATAATTTTTGAATAATGAAAAATGGCATTGATTTTGCAAGATGATTAAATTTCGGATTTCGATCTACGATTAAATTTCCGTCTTTAATTCCGTTTGCTTCAATGCCATCAATCCTAAAAGGTGTAGAAATTATTTTTGAGATTTGTCCAGCCAAATGCGAAATAAGAATTACAATTGCCGATTTACTCTCATAAAACATTTCTAAAATGCTACTAATTACCTTTGCAGCTGCCCCTGGTTCAGTAATAGCCTCTAACTCATCTAATAGGACTATTTTATTTTTATTGGAAGCAATAATATTCGTAAAATTCTTTAAACTTGTTTCAAATGCTCCTGCTGAAATTACGCCCTGACTTTTTGAAAAATAATATATTTCATCAAAAATACTAATATTAGCTTCTGCTGGAATAGGAAGTCCCATTTGAGTGAGTATAATTATTTGTGCAATAGTTTGAAGTAATGTAGTCTTACCTCCAGAATTAGCTCCAGTTAAAATAATAATATCATGATTTAAATCCTCATTATAATCAAAAATTTGAGGGACTTCACCCATATGATATTTCACTGGAATACAATTCTCTCCCTTTTTAATTAAAAACAAATTTTTTCCATTCTTAAAACTAATGCCTCTAGAGTTCTCAAATATATTTGGATATTTAAGTTCAAAATCTTTTATAAAACTGCGAATTGCTAGTAATTCATCAAGTTTAAATAAAATCTGTATAATTTTTGATATTAATTTATAATTTTTGCTAAAAACTTTTGCAATTTTTGTATATATCTGAAATTCATAATATTTTTTCTTTTGTAAGAGTCTATCCTTTAACTTTTTTACTACAATCGGATCAGCTTCGATCGGAAAATTAAATTCGATAGGATAAATGTTAAATAGAATAGCACTATCTACATCATCTAAATTTAATTTCTCAATCAAATTTTCACGAGCTTTCGAAATAGTGGTTTCAATTATTGAGGATATATTGATAGGCAAAATCTCGATTAGATTATTAATAGAGATTGAATGCGAATCATCCAATGTCTGAAGTAAATTAAAAATTTGCTGGCCTTCAATTGTTGCTTTAGAGTTTTTAATTTCATTTTCAATAGTTTCATTAATCCAGACTTCTTGATCTGCAATAATTCCATCAAATTTCTCTAAAATTTCTCTATACTTATCATATTCTGCATCTACACCAGGACAAATAGAACAATCCTTCTTGATCAATTTAAGGTTAAATATAGTATTATCAAGATTTTCCATTGAAATATTATCAAAATACTTATTAAAAACCGAATATTTTTTTGAAAAATGTGCAAAAATCTTTATTAATTTATAACTTGTAATTATTATTTCATAATTATTTCCTACAAAATTACCGATAATAAACTCGGGAACAATATCATTTATATCCCAATCATCATCTAAAATAATGGAATTTTCGATATTATCTAAAAATTCTAATTTAGATTTTGAATTTGTAATTAATATAACAATATCAAATGCTTTAAATAGCTCTGAATCTTCAATATCTGATTGCTTTATCAACATAATTTTACAATATCTATCTACTCTGTTCTCAATTAAATACCTATAAGTTTCTTTATCGTCTGTAATTACAATTCTATTTAAATTCAATTTTCCAATTAAATTTACAGGAACTATCGGTCTGACTTTTTTTAACATGATACGAATTTTAGATAGAATTTCATCTCCAATTTTATTTAATTCATCAATATTTTGTTTATAATATTGTAACCTCGATTTTATAACATCAATTTTATCCGAAGGTAATGGAAAAAGTAATGAAAATCTGTCTTTTACATATTGAGTTTGAGCATATTCTTGAATAATTTCAATAATTTTATTGTGAATTCGAATAATATCCTCTGTCATTAAAACCTGATTGGTATATATTCCATCTTTTGTAGAATGGAATTCTTGAATGATTTTGAGTGCCAATTTCCGACCTATACCCTTAATAGATGCAATCTCACTTATTCGTGCCTCTGATATCGCCTCAATAACATTTTCTTCAGTCATAAAATGATTTATTAATTTTTCAGATATTTTGGGGCCTAATCCTTGAATAGAAGTAAGTAAATTCTTCTGCATTTCTAAATTCCAATCTCCTTATATCTTCATTAAATTAATTTTAATTTAATCGAAAGAGTAAAAGATTCATTCTATCTAATTTTTTATCTATTTTATAGAAAATATTGACTTATTAAAAATAAATAGAGACTTTACTAAAAATAAAAAACTCATTTTTTCATAAGAAATTGTTAAATACATCAAAAAATATTTGGTATTTACTAAATTCAATCCTTGAGTGTTGTATTCAATAATTTTTAAGGTATTATTTCTGAGTGTTAAATGATTATATATGCTTTTTACAATCAATTTAACATTTTAATTCAATTATAATCTATAATAATTCAATAATTATAAATATCGTAAGCTCAAAACCATAATGAATCCAGATTCTAGTCTCTTAAATGATTCAATACCTTTTATTTATTGTAAAATCAATATTCAACTAGCCATTCTTTCCAAATTTCACAAAGTCTTTAAATAAGCGGATATATACATAAAAATTATCTGTTTTTTATTTGATTAATTTTTATGAAACATTTTGATTAATATTAAGCAACTATAATGCATTATCAATCAAATATTACACAAAAATTTGATTAAGTAAAATCCAAGCCTTGGTTAAAGTTTAAAAAACTTCCACTAAAAAACAGATTTTAATTACAAATAAATATTATAGTATATTACAAT
>CAZYEE010000042.1:14921-19154 GCA_964646355.1 uncultured archaeon
ATTATAGTATATTACAATATATTGCAATAAATTATCATATAACGGTTATAATTTTAAACTAAGATAGAATTATAATTAATATATTTATTAAATGAAAGGAGAATGGCTTATCTGCCAGTTAAAATAATTGAAAATTCAGGAGAATCAATAGAAAATGCAATTATAATTTTAGGTGCAGAAGGTAGTTTCGATGGAGTTTCCTACGAATATAAATATTTAAACGAATTTTTTAACAAGGCCGGACTAAATTTTAAAGTATTAAAACAGACTCTGCTTTGTGTGAATAATAAATATTATGATAAATTAGAAGTAGAGATCTCAAACGGCGAAAAAAGAGCCTTTTATTTCGATATTACCGACTTTTTTGGTAAGATTTGATCATAATTGCAATGATAATTGGTATTTAATATAAAAATTTAGCGTTTTTTATTGATACAGAACTATTATCTAAATAATTAGGTTGTTTAAAATACTATATTAGTATATAATCCAAATAAAATAAAAAATTAAGGAGATATTTTGATTCTGATATTATTTTGAATGGTTTAATTGAAAAATATCAAAAATTTAGAAAATAATTCGGATATTTAAGTCATTTGAGATTTAAATTGACGTATTCCTCTTCTAATAATATCAATAGGTTTTGCCTCGATCACATCTTTTATTAATTCTTGTCTCATTTTAAAAATTGGATCTTTGTGCCAACTATAATATAGTAGATATCCAGCACCGAAAACAAGCTTTGTTAACATTTTCATTGCAAAATTCTGAACTGGGCTTTTATCTTGCGGCTCGAGCCAATCCTTCTTGTAAATATGCAGGTTATGTTCCCATGCTCTTACGAAAAATTCAAGTTGTGTATTAGTTAAATTATCAAAAATTGCTCTTTTTTCTTTATGCAGTATACAATCCTGTAAATTAATGAATAATAATGGAATCAAGAATATCTTATAATCAAATATATTGTCTAATAGTTCCAAATTTTTAAGTGCATCATCTTCGGTTTCCTCTGGAAGTCCTACAAGTAATGTTCCTGCAGGAGTCCATTGATTATCATTTAATATACCAAGAGCTTGCTCAATAATCTCAGGCCATTGTTCTGGCTTAAAAGGTAAACATTTGCCCCTCATATATTTATTAACAAGCCTTACTGACCCCGTTTCTAACCCAGTTTCAGCGGTGATAACCGGCTTTCCATTATAACTGTATCTACAATAATCAATTAAAATATGGGCTGCCTCCTGAACCAATTCGGGATCAGCTACTACTGGGGCTAATGAGATGTGTGCAGGTTGGATTGCTTTAAGTCCAGGTACTTCTGATACTTTTTCTAATAATTCGATAACAGCAAGTGAATTCGGATAAAATTTCGGATGATTACACTTGTATAAGAATAAATCTTCGGTAGCAAAAGTAATGATTCCTGATTTATCACGGCTTAGATTAACTTTTATCTCTTCAATTATGTGATCTATAGGTACATCTCTTTTTCGTCTCATCGTTGGGCTACAAAATTGGCAGTTTCTCCCGCAACCTCTAGATATTTCAACTACTCCGTGGATTGATGCTCCGCAAATCGTTACTAACTCTTCAACTGCAGGTTGAGTTCTAATTTTTATTACTTCTGGAAGTTTCTCGCCTTTTATTAAGTCATCGAAAATTTTCCCAATTTCATGTTCCGCCTCGCCTAAGATAATATGATCAACACCTAAAAAATCACGAGCCTTTTTTCCTAATTGCCATGCTCCAGCTCCGCCTACAACAATTTTAACATGAGGATTTTTCTTGAATACTTTATGTGCTAACAATTTTTGAAAATAATGTAAAGTCCCTGGAATCTCTCCAAAACCTAAAAACACTGAATATGTCTGACTTACATAAGCCAAACCTAAAGGATCCATTGAAGAAATGGCGACGATTTTTGTTTCAGGACCTACAAATTTATCAAGATTATGGTACTGACTAACAACTACTTCTTCTCTTTTGAAACCGTATTTTAACAACGCAGCTTCAATTTTCCGAAGCCCATAAGGAGCATATTTTGCCGATTTATCTTCATTATCTTCTAATGTGGGCCAATAAAGCGATTTCGATGTCCAAATAGGAAACCTATATGGAAATCCACCCAAAAATGCTAAAAATGGATTATTTTTAAAATCTGACATTTCAATTTCTGATGCTGTAAGCACTATCTTAGTTCCTTTTTTCATCATAATAATTCCTATCTCTTTTTTTTTACTAATGCGATTATCTATTTTAATTACTATATTTTGTTAATTTTATTACTCTATTTTTATATATATAAAATAATTTTATATAAAATTTTACTCTTAACCATTGACTTTAAATTTATTTTTATCAATTTTCTAAATTTAATTTCTATTTAATAACTTATTGTTAATATAAATTATAGTCATTAAATTAAGAAACTAAAAAAAATCTAAAATTGAACTATTATATATAAAAATAAGCAATTATAGCTAAAAATTTGCATACCCTATTTAAATTAAATATGAAATTTAATTTGTATAGATAAAAATTAGTTAAATAAAAAAGAGATGATATTTAATATAATAATTTTTTTTGAATTATTTCTAATCAAATTATTTTTGAATATTATTTAGTTAGGATTTTTGTTTAAAAAATATCTTACAACTCTTTTATCTATTTTATCACGTCTTGATTTTTTTACAAGTCGTTCTTTACGAATATATCCATATTCGAGTAAGATTTTTAGGGCGTGTCCAACTGTTCTGCTGGATAACATGGTTTCTTCAATAAGTTCTTTTCTATTAATTGAACCCTTTATATTTAGAATGTATAATATAAATTTTGCAGATGGAGGGAGGGAATATAATTGCCTATAATTCCCACCGAATTGCATATTCCAATCCATTTTAATCATTTACTCCAATTTTCTTAATTTATTAAATATATTTTTCTATCATAATATAGCAATATTATGATATTTAAATATTTCTATAAGAAACCTATCAGACGAGATAAAAAGATTTAAAATAATATTCAAAAATATTTTCATATGTTCAATATTAAAATAAATAATTTTACTTATATATAACCTTATACCCAAAGTATTTTAAAGTATCTATAAAAGATCCAATAGTTTTTAATATCTCTATAATAAAAATAAATAAATGAATTCAATCTCTATTATTTTCTCGGATTTTTTATATCAATAATATATATCAATAATATATATCAATAATATGTTAAATAAACAAATCTATTTTGATTCTTACAATTGAAGTACATTTCTAGCACATATATTGAAATATATAAATAATTGAATAATTCTTAAAAGGTGCTAGTATGAGACAAATAAATAAAAAGAAAAAAGTCCTATTTATTTGCACACATAATTCGGCGAGATCTCAAATGGCAGAAGGTCTATTAAAACATTTCCATGGAGATCGATATGATGTTTATAGTGCAGGAACAGATCCTACAAAGGTAAATCCCTATGCTATTAAAGTAATGGAGGAAATTGGTATTGATATTTCAAAAAATTATTCGAAAAATATTGATAAATTCCTCAATGATGATTTTGAATTTGTAATAACAGTTTGTGATCGAGCGAATGAATTTTGTCCCTTTTTTCCAGGGGGTAAAAAACGTTTGCATAAAAGTTTTGAAGATCCATCTGAATTTGAGGGCTCTAATCAGGAAAAGTTGGATGTCTTTAGGCAAATAAGAGATGAAATTAAGGAATGGATTAATAAAATATTTACTTAATTATTAATAAAACTTAATTATTAATAAAAAATCTTATATCTTCTACTTGGAAAGTATCCATCTTCAATTATTTTAAGATCTTTATCATAAAAGAAATAGTAAAATAGCTATTTTTCAAACACAATATGGAATTATTGAATGATATTAAATAATTAAATTCATTTCGTCTATAATTTTTAACAAATCTATTAAAATTTAAGTGGAGATATACAAATATCTTAAAAATCTCATGAAAATTAATTATTATAATAAAACAAAATTAAAAGTCAAACCTTAATAAGTAATATAAAATTCTTTAGAATTTCAATAATGAATTTATTTACAGAATCAACAATTAATTTGAATTAATTATGATAAAGTATCGATAATATTTTTTGATGTCAGATTATCAATACTTTCTTTCGTTTCTGATGAGATGAAATTAATTATTTTGGTTAAAATATTAAAAAGAGCAAAAGAACTTACCAAAAAAGGGGAAGA
>CAZYEE010000043.1:0-19071 GCA_964646355.1 uncultured archaeon
ATAGTGTAACATTAACACTTAATGAGATAAAAAAGGAATTAGCCGAATTAAAGACCAAAGCTCCAGTACAAGTTGTTCAACAACCAATTTCTCAAGTACAACCTATAACAACACAGTCAACAGTTCAACCAGCGCCACAGCCAATTCAACAGCCAGCGCAACCCGTGCAACCTACACAACCAACTGCAACGCCTAAGCCCCAGCCTGCATCCCAGCCAGTATCGCAGCCTACTATTCAGCAGGAACTTACACCACAAACTCAAGCGCAACCAGCAACTCCACAGATCCCTGTTGATAAACCAAAAGAAGAAATATCAATTCCTGCAATTGAAGGTGGACCTATTCAACAGCCTACTACACCTGAAATCGAAATTCCAAAAATCGAAGGTGCACCCATAACTCCTCAAGCAAAACAAGAAATAACCGTTCCTTCAATTGAAGGGGCTCCTATAAAAAGCGAAGCTGAGCCCGGGATCTTTCAAGCTGATGCCAGTCCTGAGGTATTGGTAGGTATGATTTTTGATTCATTAACAGAGCAGCTTCAACCTAATATGCCATATTTTAAAATTGCGGATATTTTAGATGGAGCAAGAGATAGTTTGCAAAAAACCTTGGGATGGAAACCAGTAATATATGCGATTGGAAAGGAGGCTAGAAATTTAAGACGTAAAGAGGGTGGACTAGATCAAAATACAATCAATGACTTAGTCCAAAAAATAAATGATTGGAAAAATAAGCTATTAACACAATAAACATTCTTTATTATTAATCATTTATTTTTATATTATAATAATAAATCTTCATATCCATTTCTTTTTGGGAATCAAGTAATGAATTTATTTTCTCCTCTTTTTCTGCAATAATTCGTCTTAATGATTTAATAAGAAGTTCACTTTCGTGTAGTTGAATTTTTAAATTTTCATCGGGTTCATTTTTAGGCAAGTTAGATAATTTATATTCCAATTCAGCTATTTCCACTTCTTTCTTTTTTAAATCAAGAGTTAATTTATTAATAGCATCATTTTGTTTTTCAAGGAGTAGTTCTTTTTTCTGGAGTTGTTCTTTTAGTTTTTCTAATTCTTTTTGCATTTTCAAGTCAACTTCCATTTCGGCTTTTTCCCTGGCGTTCAGTTGTTCTTTAAGATTTTGGACTTGAATTTCTTTTTCTGAAATTTGAGTTTCATACAATTCTATCTTATTTTCTTGTGCACTTATGACTTTTTTTAGTTTTAATATTTCGGAGTTCAATGCATTTATCTCCTGCATAGCATGTTCTTGATGTTTTATTTGACGTTTTGAGATTTCTTTATATTCAGCAGTACCTTGTTTTGAAGCGATTTTAAGATCAGCAATTTCCCTAGCTTGATCTTTAATTTTATTTTTTAATTCCAATTCTTTAATTTTTGCCTGTTTTTTAGTTTCAATTAATTCATTTTCAAGTCTTTGTATTTCCAACTTTAATCGTCTAATCTCTCTATCCTGTTTGTTTATTATTCGCTCTTGAGATTCAACAGTTTCCCTCAAATTCACCATAATTCTATCACATTAAATATTAACTTTAATTCAAGAATAATATACTTAGATTTTCGTATTAAACTACAATAATTTCAATAGTTTTAAAATAATAAAATTTGTGGATATTAAAATATAAAAATTATCCGAAAAAAATTCGATCACTGCTTATTTTTTACTTTTTTCTGTATTGTGAGATAAGATAATAATTATGCTTTTATTTTGATATTAAAGAACTTAATTTTTTTCGCTTGTAATTGATTAATCAATTCTGATCTAACTTTAAGTTCCCGCTCATATACCAAGATTTTACTGGTTAATTCATCAACTTTTTTATTTAGGTCTTGTAATTTTTGATTATTTTTCTCACTTTCAATTAATTTTTTTTCATATTCTTTTATAAGAATTTGATTTTCTTTAAGTTCTTTTTGAAGTTCAGCTGTTTTTGAAACTATATCTGCGATTTCTTCTTTATATTTTTGAATTTGATCTTCAATTACCTTAGAATTATTAGATAATTCTTCAATTTTTTTATCCTTATCATTGAGTTTTTTTCGCAAGATTTCAATCTCGTTTAATTTTTCAGCTTGTGATTTTAAGTTGTCTTCCAATTCAGATATTTGAGCGTTTTTGCTTTCGATGACATCTTTTAATTTTGTGTTTTCATTTTCAAATTCTTCAAGTTTATTTTTCAAATCATCAGCTTCATCGGCTATTTTGCTTTTTTCTTTTAGTTGCTCATTTTCCTTAACTAAATCGCTTATTTTTTTATTGAGTGCTGAGATCTCTTCTTCAAGAGAGCTAATAAAAGTTTCTTTTTCAATTAACGTAGATTTTAAGCTTTCAAATTCTAATTGTTCAATTTTTGCGTGTCCTTTCATTTTTTCAATTTCTTCTTGAAGTTCATCAATTTTTTCATTTAAATTTTTAATGATATTTTCTTTCTCTTGAATTTTTTCTACAATGTTGTGTTTTTCCTCCAGCTCTTGAAGTAATCTCTCATTTTCGGCTTTAATAGATTTGAATTGTTCTTGTAATTCGTCCATCTTGGTTAATTTATTTTCTAATTCGTTAATCTTATCCAGTTTGCTAGAAAGCTGGTTTTTTAAATTATTGAGTTCGTTTTCATAGAATTCAATTTGTTCACTATTATCACTCATTGTTGCAATTTTATCATTTAAATTGGAGATTGTGTTTTCTAATTCAGTTATTTTTAATTTATATTGTTCTATTTCGCTATTTTTTTCATTAAGCATTTTATTATATGCTTCATCTTTTGCATTTAACTCATTTTTTAAATTCTGTAGTTTCTCATCCATAGATGTTAAGGCAAGAGGTATTTTCTCAATTAATTTTTCTCCGATTAATTTGTTTTGTTCATTGATTTTATCTTGTAATTCACCAATTTTTTTATTATATATATTTTTCAGCTCATTTATTTGATTTTCGTACTCATTTCTGATCTGTATTATTTGTTTTTCATAGAGTTCTTTTGTAGTATTCAATTTAGACTCCATTTCGGATTTGATTTGTTCAATTTCTGTTTCGTAGAAATTTTTTTGCCCTGAAATTTTATTTTCATAATCCCGTATCATTTGATTCATTTTTTGTTCTTGAGTCTTAATATTGGTGGAAACTTGTTCATCATATTCGTTGCGAAGATTTTGTATATAATTTTCATGTTCTTCTTTAAGTTCCGAGATTCTTTTTTCGTAATCGCTCTTCATTTGATATAATTTATTTTTCCAAAAATTAATTTCTTCAATATAGCTTTCTGTCTGCGATTTATTTGAATTTATTTCATCTTTAAGTGATTCTTGTTGAGATTTTAATTCAGTGATTAAATTTTCTAGTTCAGAAATTTTATTATCTTTTTGTAGTGATTCATCTTCTTTGGATTTAAGCAGTTCATTTAATGATCTAATCTCATTAGATTTTTGTTCTAATTGATCTTCAAGATTTTTTATCTTCGTATTAAGATCATTGATTTGTTGCAGGTAATTGTCTCGCAACTTTTTTAATTCAGTATCTTTTGATTCAAGTAATTCGGTCAGTTTACGTTTTTCACTTTCAAAGTTATTTTTTAATTCATCAAGTTCCTTATGTAATGCCTCTAATTTTGCTGTTTTTGCATCATCCAAATCCAGTTTATTAGTCTCACTGGGCTCTACATCTAAGATTGGTTGTTCATTTATTGATTCTTCTTTCATATGATTCATACTCTCTGTATTATCTGAAAAATGGCTAATATCTGTTATAATTTTTAATTCTTGTTCATTATCCTCTGACTGAATTTCATCCAGATGTATTTCATTATTTTCAGGCAAATTATTATCCAATATACTAACCTTATCTTCATCATTGAGTTCAATTTCTACTATTGTATCATCTTCTGCCTCCTCTTCAGCAGCACTTCCCTTTATTTCTTCATTGTCATCCAATTTTTTATGCCTCTAGTACTATATTTTTATTAAATTATCAAAAATAGATTATATAGAATTCAATTTAAAGATTTATAAAATTAAAAATAATGTAGAAAAGGAAGTAAAAATTGAATATTCTAATCATTCTAAATAGTTTTTATCCTAGCATTGGTGGAGTCGAGAAAGTTATTGAAAATTATTGTTTAGAGCTTATTAGATCTGGGCATAAAATTTGGGTATTAACATTTAAGAAAGGACAAATAAGTGAATTGGATCTTAGAAAAACTCCCAATATGGAAGAATATAAAGGTATCAAAATAATTAGAATTGAGAATAGATTTTATGGGATTTGGTTATTCATTTATTTATTGAGATTATTTAAAAATATAAAATTTGATATAATTCATACGACTGATTTTTGGGCACTTTTTCCAATATTATTTAAGATTAGATATAAAGTAAAGTTAATTCATCATTTACACGGCTATCAAGAGATCTGTCCTAGTGGGCTATTATTATGCGCAAATTATTCTAAATTTATAAACGAAACAAATTCTAAAGAGAATTTGAATTTTAAGAGTTTTAAGGATGTAGGATTAAAATATTGTAAAAAATACTGTAATATAAATTTATTTAAAGCATTATTAGAAAAATTCATTTATAAAATAATCTGGCTTTTCTCCGATTCGATTATTTCAGTCGGAAAATATGTTAAAAAAATGTATATTACTAAATATCCATGTTTAAAAAATAAAATACTGACATTATATAATGGTGTGCCAGAATGCTCCTTGAAAATAAAACCAAAATCCATAAAGATTAATGAAATCAATCAATTCATCAATAACTCTCAAAATATTCTACTTTTTGTAGGTAGATTAATAAAATACAGAGGACTTGATGTTATATTAACCAATTTTAAAAAACTATTAAACCGATTAAATGATTTAAAATTGATAGTTGTAGGTGATGGGCCTGAATTAGATAGTTTAAAAAGAATCTCAAATAAATTTAAATTACAAAACAATATTCTATTCACTGGAATTTTAACAGGAACCGATCTACTTTATGTATACAAATTAGCCAGCTTGTTAATTATGCCGATACGATTTCCAGAACCATTAAGTACTGTTGTATTAGAAGCTTTATCCTGTGGGTGTCCAGTAATAACTTTTAATATTGGTGGTATGAGCGAGATGATTGAGAATGATAAAAATGGTATTTTAATTGAACCGTTTAATTTTGATAATTTTCTGGATAGAATAGTCGAAATTCTTTCAAATGAAAGGCTCATTAACGATATGAGAATGAATTCTATTCATATAGTGGATTTAAAATTTAATATTAAGAGACAAGCTAAGAAGCTCGAAAATATTTATAATAAATTAACATCATAGAATGATTTTTATGAATATCTGTTTGGTAAGCTCCGGGTCTTTAAAAGATCATATCCCTCCGATATATGGAGGCGGAATTCAAAACTATATTTATTCAATTTCAACTTATTTAGCATCGTTTGGCCATAAAATAGTAATTCTTACTGGCTTGGGCTCTGATAAATTTAAAAAATATGAACAGAAAGGGAATTTAAAAATTTATAGAGTTAAAAATATCAAAAATAAATATCTTTCAACTATAACTTTTGCTTTTAATATTATAAAAATAATAAAAAATCTTATAAGAAAAGAGAAAATACACTTAATTCATGTTAACAGTCGTGTGAGTGCTGCTATTATTAGAATTTTTTTTCCAAATATACCAATGATATTTACCGCTCATAATTGGGATGTAATTTTAGCTCCAGCTGGTTATAGCCTGTCTTATCTTATATACCCTTTATCGTTATTATTAGAAATTATTGCATTAAAATTCTCTAATTCGGTCATTTGTTTGTCTAAATATTCGTGTCTAAGAATTAGGTCCTTGTTAAAAACTCCTCTGAACAGTAAAAAATTAAATCTGATACCGAATCTGATAAATTTAAATACTATGGGCCCAGTAGACAAAAATTTGGACAAAAAATTAAGCAATCAGAAATTTTTTATTTTTATAGGAAGATTTGAAAAAGAAAAAAATTTAGAATTCTTAATAAATACCTTTTCTAAAGTTATAGATAGAAATAATGATATTATTCTATATTTAATTGGGACAGGAAGTCAATATGAATATTTAAAAAAATATATACAAAATAAACATTTACAAGAAAATATAAAAATTCTTTATAATATTCCAAATAATGAAAAATATTCCTACATAAATCGTTGTCTATGTTTAATCCTACCTTCCATATATGAAATTATGCCGACTGTGATATTAGAGGCATATGCTTTTAAAAAACCAGTACTTGCAAGTAATATTCCTCAAAATAAAGAATTAGTTTTTAATGGGCTCTCTGGATATCTTTTTGATCCACTTAATGAAGACCAATTAATGCAATTAATCAATAAAATATATAATAATGAGGAAAAATCTAAAATAATGGGGAAAAATGGTTATAATATACTATTAAAAAAGTATTCAATCAAAATTATATCCTCTAAATTGTATAAAGTATACCGAAATCTTGCAAGATAACTATGAAAATAGTATATATTACTCTTCAGTTCTATCCAAATGCATTTGGATCTGGAATTCATGCATATGAGCTATGCAAGGAGTTATTAAGGCATGGACATAAAGTTATCGTTATTACAATGGGAAGTAGGATTAATTATAAATATGAAAATCTAAATGGATTAGAAATTTACAGGGTAAAATTGCCCTTTAAAAACCCATATTATAATCCTTTAAATCCATTTATTTTCTGGGTATATGGGCGTTCAATTCTAAAATCTTTAGACGCAGATGTTTTAATTGGACATGGATTCGAGTCCAGTTTATTCATAAAATATTCCAAAGTACCTATAAAAATTTATAAAGCAGCAGGTACTCCTGTAATCCAGAGCGAGAGGCGCCCAATACTTACAATAGAAGATAGAATTGGAAAACATACACTTCGTTTAGCCTCTAAATTAGAAAAAGATGCATGTACTTATGCCGATAAAATTATTGCTATTTCTAATTCTATAAAAAAAGAATTAATTACATATTATAAAATCAATGCAAAAAAGGTTAATGTGATTTATAATGGAATTAATTTAGAGCGATTCAAACAATATGATCATAAATTAAATTATTTTAAAACAGATTCCACCAATATAATCTATGCAGGTAGATTTTCTACTATAAAAGGTCCTCAAATTATAATCAGAATTCTATTGAAAGTTGCAAATCATTTTAATGATAATATTAAATTTATTTTTATAGGAAATGGGCCATTATTTAAATATTTAAAATCATTTTCAAATAAATTTCCATATAATAAATATATGATTGTTTTGAAATCTGTTCCAAATAATATTATGCCATTGATTTATGCTTCAGCTGATTTATGCATAATACCATCCTATTATGAACCATTTGGTCTGGTAGCTCTTGAATCATTAGCATCAGGACTTCCAGTTCTTGCATCAAATGTTGGTGGATTATCTGAAATTTTTAATAAATTTGATCCATTTTTCCTGTTTTCAATAGAAAATCGTCAAGAACTAATCAATAAAATTATTGAAATATTAAAAGGAAAAAAATTTGATCTATCAGAGTTTAGATCAAAAACACGCATCTTTTTACAAAATAATTTTACTTGGAGTGATAACGTAGAAAAAACAATCGATTTAATTAATTCAATAAAAAAAACATAATCGTGAACATGAATTATTATAATTTATTTATCTAATTAAAACTTTTTTTATTAAAAATAAGTAAAAGGGTTAAAAAATAATAAAAAATTCATTCTATTCTTTTGGTACAGCCGATGCACCCCTAATTATGACTATAAGTACCCATAACGCAATTATTGCAGCCAGACCAGGAAGCAGATATGCCTTTATTCCAAATAACATAGAATTATCTATGAATTTTAACAACACTACTATTATGAAAAATAATCCCGGAACGGCTCCAAATCCCATGACTGCTGCTGTATTAGAAAAGCTTGAACCTTTGGCACCCTTTACAATACCACTTAATAGTACCCACCCAATCACGAGAGCTGTTATTAAAACTATAAACCAGCCCCAGTAAAATTGGACCTGAACTGATGATAATAAATTAACAGTCATAGATAAACTTCCTAACATTGGGACAAGATTATAAAAATCCATTAGTATCTTTGAGTTGGTTATAGTTAAATATAAACTCAGAATTGCTGAGCCAAGAAGTAATAAGAAAAATCCACCACCAATATTACCCGAACTGTATATCGATTTAAATGCTGCTTTTTTACCAATCAATGCACCACTGAATTTTCCAAAACCGGAGACAGTTGGAGTTGGAACAACTTTTTTGATTTTACGTTCTTCAGGTGGTAACTTTTTAATTGCCTTTGCCCGTTTTATCCATTCTTTTATTAGTATAATTTCAATTCCTGTGTCTTCTGCAAGTAGATCTGGTGATTCCTCTGCAAGGTCATTTATACCCATAACACCAGCAGCTACAAGGCGTTTTGCATCATCAATCTTTATTTCTAGCAATTGACTCAATTCAGAAACCGCAGCTTCTGTTTCAAGAAATTTCTTTCTTTCCCTTGCTCTTGCTAGAATTATCCAAGTAGTTAATTTCTTTACCGGAATTCCCGTAGCATTTGCAAGCTCGTCTGGAATACTTTGACCAAGCTTTTTTAACCCTTTAATACCTGCTTCAATTAATCTCTGTGCATCTCTTTTTGTTAAACCCTTTAATTTCATTAATTCAGCAATAAATTTATCTTCTGACATTTTAAGACATCCCTACCTATTGTATTTAATTCTATTTATAGGTCTATAATTATATTGATTAATAAAATTTTTGTTATTGATTTAATTAGTTTATAGCTTTTTTTTTAATTTTAATAATATAATATATGCCTTTTTTTAGATAAATAAATTTCTAAATTTATGATTAGAACTTTTATGATTAGAACTTTTATGATATTCATATAAATGACAGAATGAACCTATATAATTCTAATTTGAATCTTTTTTATTATATAATTTTGATTAATTTACACAATATATATAATTGATATTCAAATAAATAAGTTATTTAAATAATTCATAAAATTTCAAAAATGAAATTTATAATATCGTTGTAATGGGGAGGGCATCCCTTACAATATTTCTCATTGATTTTTTTTGCGAATTTTTTGGTACAATTTCCTAATAGAATTGGTTTTACACAATTTTCTGGAAGTTCTTCCCATCCACCACCTTGTATTATATCTATCCATTCATATTTCTCTTTTAATTCCTCAAATTGTTTTCTTAATTCCTCGTTAAAATTTAATTTACGCAAAGTCTGAGATAATGCAATCTGACATAATGTGCAAGTTTTTTCATTCTGATGATGAACAACATTACCATATCTTACCTGTTTTTCTGGTCTAAGAAAATTAGTTTTTACTTCTTCTATTGGTATGCCGACAACTTTGTATTCTACTTTAGGAATATGTTTTATCTCATTAACATCAAAGCCCATAATTTCAGATGCCACATTATCAATCTCAAATAAATTGTTATCACCGACAGATCCAAGTAATAATCCCAGCTTTTTCACATTTGTTTGTGGATTCTCAGTTGGGCCCGAACCTTCTAGTGCAATTATAGCGTCCATTAATACCAAATCTGGTTTCACTACTTTTGCTAATTCTATTATCATTCCATGTAAATCTTTTTTATGAAACATTCTCTTATCAAATAAACTTAACAGACCTTTCTGGTTTTTTGAAGCTAATGTTACTGTGGTCATTGTGTGGGTCTTCATTTTTGGAACGTTAATATATTCAAATTCCTTATCAAATACTATTTTTGGAAGTTTAAGTTTTCCATATTTCCATTTTACAGGTATTCTAGCTTGATGTTCCAAATTTAATATTTTGAGCCCGTATTTTTTTTCTATTTTATTAAATTTAGTCGCCTTTATTACTTTTTCAAAATGTTCAGGTTTGGTAAAAAATCCTGTACCCTCTCCAATAACCAATTCCTCGACTCCATTTTCTTTTAAATATTCAATTAATGCTTCAATTAATTTATAATGTACAATTACTCCAGATCTTGGAGGTAAAGCATCTACTATATTTGGTTTTATAAATATTTTATTCTTTTTAGGTTTATAGCCAATTAGATTGAATAGCTTATTAAGATTTTCTTTCACATCTTCGTATGTCGATTTTACAATACCTACTACCATTGTTTATCGCCAATTTATTATTAATAAAATCAAAATTAACCATATGTTTGTGTTAGTTTATAAAATATTTTTATCTTAATTTATAAAATTATGTTTATCAGATTCTATATATTATTTTCAAATTTATAACTTATTTTTCAGAGTAAATATTCATAATAATAAATAAAAATCAATAAAAAAGCAAGAATTAATTGATATTTCTCAAACAATATTCCTCAAATAATTTAATCTCTTAAGACTTTATCAATTTTCTGGCTTATTAATTGAGAATACATTGAGATTAAACCAATTTGAGATTTTGGGGATGTAATTATAATTAAAACAGTTTGACTATTAATCCATGAAAGCATGACCAATGAATTATCAGCAATCATTGTAAGTAATTTAAGGGTTCCACCTGACAGTGCCTTTATCGAATCCATTGCAATATCAAAAATATTCATTGCGACCATTGACATCATATTTTCATTGTACTTATCAGAGACCGCAGATACTAATATTGTGCCATCACGTCTCATTATTGCTGAAGCTTCGAGTAATTTATCCAACTTATTTAAGCTACGTAATAATTCGTGGAGTTGCTCCAACTTAGCGGGAGGTAGTTTCTCGGTCTTTATCGGAACTTTGATTCTCCGCCTTAATGAGACACGAGAGGGTGTAGCCTGAACTGTAACGGTTTCTACATTATTATTGGATGAGATCTGTGTTTGGGTTTGTTGCGGATTTATTGAATTAGTATTATTAGCAGAGTTCTTTTTTGCTTTAGCTTGACTTAAAATTTCAAATAAATTTGGTGGACTTATTTCCTCTGTATTGTTAATAATTGGATTGCGTTCTCTAGTTCGATTATTTCTTGGAACGTTATTACGTTGAGAATTTATTGGATTGCTACCTAATTGTCTTAGAGGCGCTCCACAAACTGAGCAGAATCTCATATCATCTTCGCATTGTGTTCCACATTGTGAGCAAATTATTACCAATTTGTTTACCTTTTGTCCAGTAAATTTAACCGAATATAATTTTTAATTTCTTATTAAAATTATCATATTACATTATATAGGGTAATTAATAATTGTTTGGATAAAAATTTCAATAGTAAAATTTGTCCTATTATTATTAACAACATGGATATTTTTAATGTTATATGAATTTTTATGGTATATTTTTACCAAAATATATGTTTATTTTAAATAAATATTATTCCTACTTTTTAATATCAATCTATGAGGAAATGGAAAATTTATTTTAATTACCTAGATCTTTATCGATATGTCAATTCAATATAAAAACAATCTGATAATCTAAAATGATCAATTTCTTCTAAAAATTTGTTTAGGTATGAGAATGGAATAATTGGTATTTTATAAAAATGGATATCCTCATTTAGTGATGTTATTAGTAGTGGAATTAGGTACAATCTATTAGAATTTATATTATAAATCATATTTTTATCTCTATTCAAATGTTCTGATAGGACTTGAGTTCTATGAATCTGTTTGTGAGCTGCCATTTTAAGAGCACCCAATTTATGTCTCATCCACCATTTTTTACAGTCAATTAATAACAAATAAGATGTTTTATACGCCACAATATCTATTTCATATAATCCTCTTTTTTGCCCTGTTTTAAACCTGTAATTTGTTTTACAATTATATCCATTCAGTTCTAAGACTCTTTCACACATTAACTCAAAATCGTGCCAGTCTAAACATTTAAAAAGATAAATATTGCTTGGATTCATCATATATGCTTTTATCGCTAAGTCTATTTTCGAGACTACCTTTATTTTATAATTTTCATATTTAATTTGTCTGTCTTTAATAGCATTTTTTAATAAAAATAAAAATTGCTCTTTAGTAACTAATGTCTTTTTGTTTAATTCATTCCATATTTGATTTATTTCAAATGTATTCTCATAAAAATTGCTCAGTTCTATTAAAGTTATGAGGAATTGGGTTTGTAATGACATCTGTTCCCATTTTCTCTTTAATTATTTGTTAAATTAGAATTTTTTTCATCTAATTATAAAAATCATAAAAATTATTGTTTTTTTTGAAATTATTATGGATTTTTAAAAAAATTATTTATGTATATTAATTTATTCCAGATGACTGAACGTAAAAAGACAAGGAAAAATTAGCAAAATGCTTAATAAAAAATTTTTGTTGGAAATTTGTTTCGACACAAATTTGTTATATTGTTTTATCAGTTATTTTTTTCAGATTTTTTAATAAAATTTAATTGATAAATAAACTAATTACCAAATTCTTCTTTAAGTTCAAATCCAGCCTCCTCAGCCCAGCGTTTCACTGTCTTTCTTCTAGGATAATGAGTATCTGGAAACCATTCACAAAGCGATAATAAACCATCATTTTTTAAAATTCGATAGCATTCACGGAGAGCTCTTACAATCTCTGGGCTCTCAAGAAGGCAACATATTGCGAAAAGACAGTCTACACTTTCATCATCGAAAGGCAGAGCGTAAGCATTACCTATTCTAGCATTAGTATTTGTTATTTGTTCCTTTTCGATTCGTTTTTGTGAAAGTTCTATGATTTTCTTCTTTATATCAAAAGCATATAATATCCCACCAAGTTCGAGCTCTTTTGCTATAGTAATGGTATAAAAACCTTTCCCAGGGCCCAATTCTACAACTATCATACCAAAACCAAGGTGCATACGTTATACAATTAATTTTGGCTTCTGAAAGAATTTTCTACTGATTCTATTATCAATAAAAAAAGTCAAAATAGCAAGTTCTGAGATATGATACCAATGATTGATTATTTTAGGAACTGTAAGAACAAATATTGCTGAAATCAAAATAAGCCGAGAGAAACAGCAAACGATCATTTATATTAGCTTAATTATAATTATTTTTAATCTTGATTTCTATATTATTTTTAATTTGATTTTATTTATATTTCGTTTTTATTAATTCATCTCGTTTAAAATTTTATAATATTCTAATTCTCTATTAAATATTTATTAGAATAAGAATATTTGCATGTTTTAAACTGAGTTTTTGATCTATACCATAATATGTTATGAAAATTAGAGTTTAAATACCTTTTATATATAAAAAGCCCTTTTTTAGTATATTAGTAATTAGACATTAGACTTCGAATGTTAATTGCGAGTTCTAATTCCTTACAAGGTATAATTATTAAAAATTGTTATATAGTAATGTTAATTAAATAAATATAATATTTAACATTAATATTTACATAAAAGCATTATTCAGCCTAATTTCCTAATATTAATTTAATCCGGATTCTATCTACGAAAAATTTTATATGATATGATTAAATTTTTGATATTTAATAAATCGTTTAATTTAAACATAAAAACAATTTTAAACGTAAAGCATAGGACATTTAGAAATGGATGTGAAAATTGATGAGTAAATCTAAAAAAGATAAAGTAAGCGAGGTAAAGAACCCAAATGAATTAAGTCATTTTGAAGAGTTAGTTCTTGCAGCGATAAAAACAGAGGTACATAAACCCAGAGCAATTGTACGAATTTGTAAAAATCAAGTCGACCAAAATCAAGTGGTCCAAATATTAAATAAATTGAAAGAAAAAGGACTTGTAAAAAAGGTATCGGTAAAAGGCTGGATCGCAGCTTAAATTTATTATTATTACTATTTTTGGAGGCAATAATCCCTGAAATCGATTGAAGAGATCAGAGAATTATCAGAAAGTGAAATGAATAAATTTTTTGAAAATTCATCTATTAATGAAATTCTACTTCTATTTATGGATCAGGAATATTATAAAGAAGTCCTAAAACTTTCTTCAAAAGACATCAGAATAGTCCGTCAAGACTCTGAAATAAGAAAATATTCTTTTATTAAAAAAGGTTATTTTGTTGAAATTAATTTAAAAAATAAAATAATAAAACATAACTGTGCTTACTGGAATTTTAAATGTGCTAAAAGATATAAATTATGTAAACATATCGCTAAAGTTTTTTTAATAATGTATGAAAGAGATTCAAAAAAAATCTTAAAAGATATTGTATTGAATGATTGGATATTTGAGACTTTTCAAAGTTCTTAAAAATAACCTCTCTTAATTAATAAGAAAAAATTATGTTAAAGCTTCTTTTTATGCAGCTGTGTAAATCTTTATACTTCTGGAACTTAAATATAATTTAATTAACTTTTTCTCTTCCATTAATTTTAGAAACTCTTTTGCACTAGATACTCGTAAATTATATTTTTTTGCAATCTCATTTGCTGTAATGTATTTCATTTTTGGAATTTCATTGATCATACTTTCTTCTAGTTCTTCAGGAATTAAAATTTCTCTTCGTTTCAAATCTACTTTTACAGTTTTACTGCTCCACTTCTTTGGTTTTGCTGTAGTCTTCTTTTTTTGAGTGGTAGTCTTACCCTTTTTAGTAGATTTAGTGGTTTTTTTCTTGGGCATGTTTTTCACATTATCTTCCTTTTATGTTTCATTTTTTTTTGGATATTTAAAAAATTTTTGACTTATGCTTAGCTGGTTATTCCGAAGGTTAATTTTATATAACTTATCCACTATACAATTGATATATATTTAATGGTTCTTAAAGCTGTGGGTTAATATTTTTAGAATCAATAAATAAAATATTTAGATCTGTTCATCCAATATTCCATATTTATGTTTTATTGCATTCATAAATGCTATATTTAGAATTATACTAAACCGAGAAAAATTTCTGATTTGGTGATTAAATTGTTAAACTCGTATCCATGTGTTATTATCTTATCGGATACACATTTAGGCGCTACTGGATCAAAATTCAAGCTTTTGAAGGAATTTTTATCCGACCTTCTAGCTAAAATTGAAAATGAACCTAAGTTTAGCGAGAATTTCCAGGTAATTATTCTATTAGGAGATATTTTTGATCTTGTATGTGACAGCTACAGAGATATTACAAATGATTACAAGGATATTTTTGATTTACTTAATAAGATCTCGTCAAAAAACATAAGAATTATATCTCTTCTAGGAAATCATGACATCTCAGTTTCGGGTGATTGGGACAAAACATTTCTTAAGCGAAAACGAAGATTGATCTCCAATTTTAAAAAATATGGACTAAATCTTGAATGTTTGAGTGAGGAAAACTTGTGTCAATACATTTTTCTCAAAGATTCTAAAAACAAATGGTTTCTCTATCTTCTAGATACACGGAATATATCGGATGAAAATGATTCAAGAATAATTGAAATTCCAAAATCCATTAATGAAGAAAAAAATTATAATGCAATTTTTATCCATGGGCATCAATTATTTCCAGCAGAAACTCGAGGTGCAGCTCCAATATGGGACTTCTGTCTCAATTCTCCAGATTTTATAAGAGAAATATTTAATTATCTTTGGAATGTCGCATTAAAAGGTCAAAAATTAGATACTTCCATTAATTTCAACAAAATTCTAACTGATTATTCTAAAGAAATCTATGAAAAATTCAATAAAAAATTAGGACTCCTTAACAGATGCAGATTAAATAAATTTTTCAGGAAAATGATAAAAATAGAACAATATCGGGAATCTTTAAAAAATATGAATATAAAATATCGATATTTATTTAAAGATACTGAAATTTCACATATCATTTTCGGTCATACGCATCAAGTAGATTATCAAAAAATTGAAGACATATTGTTAATTAATACAGGAGCTTGGCACCACGTCAATCCAAGTTATTTAGAATTTTATTCTGATGGAACTTTTCAACTCAAAATAAGAAATGATAATGGCGATTGGATTAATTTTCCATAGACAATAATTTAAAATAAATATAATTTATAAAATTATATTAATTTTTTATTTACTCCATAACAAGTCAAGAAAACAAACTTCTTTTATTTCTATCATCATATTTAGACTATTCACGCTTCTCTCATAATTCTGAGTTTTCTAAATTATAAAAATTTAAAATATAAAATCTAAAAATTAGTTTAACAAAAAATACCTAATTCTTAAAATTTTTTTAGATATTCTACGACTCCATGACCAATCTCATTTCTATTATTGATATTGAATGTGGATATAGTTTCAAATATTTCAGAATAGCCTTTTTTAGAAGTTTGAGGTAATACCAGATGATATAGTCGTCTAGTTTTTAATAAATATTCCATATTATCTTCGGAAACAAGTCTAATTTCTGAGCTTACAGGCACTTTTTGCCCATTTTCATACTGATCATTTACATGTACCTCTTTTAATGGAATAACTTGATCATCAGTCGCTATAAATCCATCAATTCGTTTTGTATCTTGTATTTTCACGACCCAACAATTTATTGCCATATCTTTAAATTGAGCGGAAACCCAGAACCAATTATCGATTCTTACCCAGTCTCTAATACCCCAACTATGATCTCTCTGTCCCAATGCTATAAAATCGTAGACAGAATCTTTTATCTGTATTTTTCCTTTCAATTCACCTGATTGTTCATAGTGTTCTTGTTCCAATATTTCATTAAATTTCCATCCCTTGTATTTATAAATTGGTGTTCGCCCATTAAATGTGAATTCTAATTTGAACTTTCGTTTAGTATTTGTATATTGCATAAGAATTTTCTTCAACGGTTCTTTTATTTCCATTTGCAAATCAGCTATTGGATTTAATACAAACTCCTCGATTTTCAAATGATCTGCGAAAAATTTCAGTTTTCCTTTAATCCAAACAGAAATTAAATAATGGGCTTCCATTACTTCAGGCATAATACCATAAGTGCAAACACCAAATATGTTATCATCTGGTGCCATAAAATTGTAATAGTAACTCTCTCTCCAGTATTCATTATTTAAATACTCATGTAAAAACTCATCTTTTTCATTAATCATTTATAAACACTTCCAATCTTTTTTAAATCTACCTCTTCTCGTTTAAAAAATGTTGGCATAATTTTTCTCTTTCTATTACTTCTCATCACCCAATTTCCTACTCTAAAATCCGATAAGTCGCCTGCTAAGATTCTTTTCAATTCTTGTTCTCTTACTTCTTGATCGATATCCCAATTAATTTGGTCAGAAATACCAACCAGATTTGTAAATCTATCAAAATTTTTGTTATATACTAAAACTCCAGCTTCGATTTTTTCTTTCTTAGTCCAGCTGGTATACTTTAGATATAGTTCTTTATGCGCATCTTTGGAATATTTATTAAAATCTTCTATATCTTGTTTGTCCAATTCAATTATTTTATTTCCTTTCTTAGCCAATAGACAATAACTCTTAATAAAGTCTTTGTATTCAACTGGTTCAGGAATCATTGTGCCCCAGTCATTATATTTGCATTTGATTTGACCTTTTAATTTATACGCAATTAGTAGATTTGAATATGGTGCTGCAGAATTAGTTTCAGACCAAGGCCACTGACCTTTTGATCCATCATATAAACGAGTAATCTCTTTTATTGTTATAAACTCATCTTCACCAGTATAATAAGGACCATGATTACTAATCTTCATCCGAGTCTCACATTCATCCATAAATGCAATCTGTTCTACATTTGCGACCATAGATTTTATCGCTTTTAATTCTTTTATATCCGATGGTTCTTTTAATTTATTTTTTATCAAGTCTAATGATTCTTCACTAGCTATCTGGCATTGACCATTCATTTCATCTACTGTCAATGGGCCCCCATAATATTTACTAGCTAAATCTTTCCAAAAGGTCATGATATATCTTATTTCATCAAATTTTTCCTCACTTTCCTTCATAGGATCGTCTCTATATTTATTTGAAATTCTACACATTCGACCAAATAATGGAAACATCTGAATATTGAATATGTGAAGTGGGGTTATTTCAGTAAAAAGTTTGCCTTTTTCCCTTTCAATAATTTCATCTACTGTTATTTTTTCTGTCAATTTTATTAACTGGTCATAAAATTTGACATATGAATTTACACACGCTACTAAAATATATTCTGATACTGGAAATAGTGCTGATTCCACTAAAAATCTTTTAGCAAACAATTTATCAAATTTTTCACTTGCATAGGTAATTAATTCATTCGTTTCCTCGATTGATAACATCGTTAATCATGCCTTCTAAATCTTAATTTTTTAGTACTTAATATATTCCTTTATTTTATCTTTGCTTTCATTAAGTATACTCTTATACTTCAATATTATTACTTTCAAAAATGAATAAATCATCTTGGAAAATATCAAAAATCCATCTCTTAAATAAAATTAGATTCTAATTTAACTTGATTGTATATTATATAGATCCTTATCTTCTAAGTTTTTATTATAC
This sequence comes from uncultured archaeon, assembly GCA_964646355.1. Lineage (GTDB taxonomy): Archaea > Asgardarchaeota > Lokiarchaeia > Helarchaeales > HEL-GB-B > HEL-GB-B. Next base: position 18,467 of record CAZYEE010000043.1, read on the forward strand.
TTAAATATATTCGAAAATAAAGAATAGACAGAAAAAAGATAAAAAAATAGGATAATTTCCTAAATTTTATTTAACTTTCGATCGTGATTGCTTCTTCTGGGCACTGTTCAACACATGCAAGACATTCTATGCATTCATCTGGATTTACAACTTTGGATTTGTTGTCAACTATCTCATAAACTTCTGATGGGCAATTTTCAGCGCAAGTACCACACCCAGTACACTTATCCTCATCAACTATGATAGTAGGCATAATTTCTCACCTTTTTTGTTATAATTTGTTTCATTTTGATTTGTTTTTTAGTGTTCAATCATAAATCGAATTAAGGACATTTTATTGATCTTTACATTTACTTTTAAATTTTTGCTTTAAATTTTCCAATGATTTTTTTACTACTATTTTATTATCGTATATAGAAAATAATCTGTTTAAAATACTCAAAAGATTATATTCTTTTTAATAAATTCAATCGATACAAATAAAATTTTGTAAGATTTACTAGCTTTAAATTATTTTTTCGTAAATTATAAATTAATACAATTTATAATCTTTATATTCTTTTTTCAAGAGACTTTAATAAAAGATTTTTATTGGAAATTAATTT
>CAZYEE010000044.1:0-18478 GCA_964646355.1 uncultured archaeon
TTTGAGAATCTTTATTGAGTTTTAAAATTAGTGGAGTATACATATAAGAATTGAAAAAAATTTTAATAAATCTTTAAATATTCCTTTATAAATAAATTAGCGATCAAGAATGGAACCTAAACAATTTAATCCTTTAGAACCTGATGAAAATGATATTCAGAAAATAAAAAGAATTGTTAAAAGAATAATATCAGAGCCAAGTGTGCAATGCGCTGCTTTTATAGCAAGTAATGAAACAATACTAGAAAAAATTCCCGGTATAAATATTACGGAACGAACATTATACCCTATTCTTTCTAAAATAATGAATATTTGTAATTGGGGAATTAAAAGAATCAATAATAACGAAGTAAGCTATGTACAAATTGGGAGTAAAGATGGGACCATAATACTCAAATCATATAAAATAAACTTTATTGGGCTCCTAATATTTGATAAAAATGCCGATAAAAATGATATTGATAATGTTTCAAGATTATTTTTTGATGAAATAGAAGAGACTGTAAATATTCCATATTATCAAAAAGGTATAGAAAAAGTAAATAGCATTATTAATAATTTAAAAACTCTTATAGAGAATATGAAAACTCCTAAATTATCCGAAATAAAAGAATTACTTACCTATTTCTCAGAATAATAAAAAAATTTGACATTAACTTACCAAAATTATATAATAATTTTATACATTACAAATTAGGTAAATAATTAGAAAAACTTAACAATAATTAGCCAACATAATTTTGAATCATTTATTTTAAATACTTTAATGGACTAAAAGGGTTGAGTTAATTGCTTAGAGAAATATACATTCTAAGAGGACATGAAGTGTTATATTGGAGACAATATGGCACTGCATTAAAATGGGAGGAAATTGCACCTATTTTTCTTTCAATAATCAATACAATAAAAGGAAGTGAATCTAAAGAAGAAAAATTAAATTTCATGACAATAAGCAAATTTAAGATTATATACAAACCTCTTCTTAAATTAAATTTGTTCTTTTTTATGGTAACTGATTTAACCGATAATGACGCCGATTTAGAGGCTCAAATGAATGTATTGGAAAACGAGTTTCTTGATTTATTTGAGGAAATAATACCTACTTCAAAAGATCCAAAAATATTTGAATCATTTCATCCTATTGCAGATAATATTCATAAAGATTTAAAACCTAAAATTGCATTAGTAGGCTTTTCAGGGGTAGGAAAGACTACCATTACCCGACTGGTAAGAGCGGAAGAAATTCCTATGACGCATGTCCCAACAATGACCGGAGATATTGTTACTGTAAAAATTGGAAAGCTTTTTTTCAATTTATGGGATTTTGCGGGGCAAGAATCTTTTAGCTTTCTTTGGCCTGAGTTTATAAAAGATTCGGATGCTGTCTTAATTGTAACGGATTCTCAATTGAAAAACATAGATGAATCAAAATTTTTTATTGATTTGGTAAATCGAGAAGTTCCAAATGCGAGATGTGCTGTAATCGCAAATAAACAGGATCTTCCAAATGCGCTTCCCCCTGAAGAAGTATCAAGAATTCTTAATTATCCTGCATATGGGATGGTAGCAGTTGATACTAATAATCGAGCAAAAATGATAACTATAATTGCAGAAGTTTTAGGCATTTCTGAACAAATTTCACCTCTTTTAAAACCACTTATAGAAAGAGATAAAGAATTAGAGGCAGCTGAAAAATCATTAGAAGAAGGTGATTTTCTAGCAGCAGCCGAGCATTTAACAGCAGTAGCTAATTTATCATTTGAATTAGGAGAAGATGCAAAAATAGGAATAGAATTATTAGATAAAGCTAAAATGCTAAGAAAGCAAGCTAAATTAATGGACGGCAATGTTAGTGCATCTAATACAAAAAAAGAAGAAATTAAACCTGAAATTAAAGATGAAATTAAAAAAATTAATGAGAGAATTATGGAAATTGAAAAAGAAATTGCTGATCTTGAATTACAAAGAAGACAAGGTATTATTTCTAATTCAGAATTTAATGAAAAATCCTCTAAATTAAATGAAGAAAAAGAAGAGTTAATTAAACAAATTCCCTTACAAAACAATCAAATAACTTAAATTAATTAATTTATAAAATTACTGACACTTTTATTCTATTAATTTTTAGTAAATTAAAAAATTTTTTCTTAATTATTATTCTTATATGTTATTATATTGAATTTTAAAGCAAATTTTCAAAAAATTTTCTAAAAATTTACCAAATTCTTAATTTTATTTTTTAAAAAAGGTAAGACTAGATTTTCATCCTTTTGAAAATTTTTAGGTTAAATAATATCGAAAAAAAAACGTTTTATAATATGAAAAAATAAATTTAGGAGCAAATTAATATGGCAGTTCTAGGGTTCTTTATATTTAAATGGGATTCAAGGACAGGAACAGTTCTACAAGCAAAATATCCAGACGATTTAACAATATCCAGCGACTTAATGATGAAAATCTACCAAGCTCATGCATATGAAGAAGGTGGAGGCTTTATCAGCCTTACACTAGGTGCATTAAATATTGCAAGCTATTTGATCTATGAGGAAAAATATTATTTCTCGCTGATGCTAAATATCGAAGAAGATCCTGATAATTACGAGGAAGCATTGATTGATGCAGCAAAAACTGTAATGAATGACCTATATCAGAATAGATACCTTGAGTTATTACCTTCTATTTTCCAAAGAATTGCTATTTATCCAAAATTAGAGTACGAACAAAAATTAGCAATGACATATTTAGATATAGAAAAAAGATATATCATTGAAAGACTGGCAGATGAAGGTAGTAGTACTGTTTCCGAATTATCTGGCTGGCTTAAAGATAAAACAAATAAAAGATTTATTGACATCGATTCAATTTTGAATTCATTAGTGAAATTAGGACTCGTTAAAGTAGTATCAGTAAAAGGTCTTTCCAGTGATGTAGTTTTTCTGATTGGCGACATCTTTATCACTAGAATTCCTGCATTAACCAGCATTGTACAAGCTCGCAAATTCAATTTACCAGATAAGGTAGTTAATGAATATTTAAACGAAGTCAGACCATTTTTTGAAAATTACATCCCAACAATTGAGGATAATGAAATAATCTGTAAAGCATTGGTAAATCCAGATGCATACAGGATACTTAAAGTCTTAAGAATGACGCCAATGACCGCAAGAGGTATTGAAAAAATGAAACGGAAAGTCAATGATCTTAATGAAGCTATTAGAATTCTGTGGAATGCTGGACTTATCAGAATTCTCAAAGATAAGCAAAATAGAGAATACTATTTTCTAAAATCAGATATACGGGTTGAAAGATTCTTTCCAATGTATCTTATTGATGTAATTAGGAAAAGCTATAACAATAGGACGATAGCAAACCATGTTCTTATTGAACATCTTATAATCCTCAAAGAAGAGTACTTGAATAATTATCATAAAAAGGAGTTTATTGAATCATATGGAATTGAGGGGGCTGAGTTTGAATGAAAATTAGACATAAAAAAATGACTGCAATCTTTTTAACAACATTGGTTATTCTAAGCTTAGTTTTTGGAATTATATCATTAATTGGAAGCAATTTCCAAAATTCACAGCAACAAATAAATGATTATAATGAGAATCTTCTACAAAATGAATTAATAAGTACTTGGGAGAATTATACTAAATGGAGATATAGGATCAATATTACCTTAGCAAACTCGCTATCTATTGATATCGTCAATATGCCAATTAATTTTTATACAAATTTCAGTGAGAATACATGTCTAAATAATTCATTAAGACTTTACAAGGGTTTACCGCCTACTTCAACCGAAATTCCAATTCAAGTTTGGAATACCTCATATTATACAGGTACAGAATTTTTGAATCAATGTACTATTACTTTCTTAGTAAATCTAACAAGCGGAGAAAAATCTAATTATTATTTATATTATTCAAACGATGCGGATTTGACTACTGATACAATCGAAACATTCCAACCTCCTGCATATCCATCTAAGATCAGTAGCCAATTTGATGGGAATACTGTTTCTATTGAAAATAACAAATATTACATCGAATTTGAAGAAGGAAAAGGTATTTATAATTTTACCATAAAGGAATGGGGCGAAAATGTACATAGCGATTACTCATTATCTCCAGATCCCTATAATTTGAAATCACAAAACAGTCAATATGTCCTTGTAAGACCAGGTGAGTATCTCTTATTTATAGCATATGAAGATAATACAAATGTTACTTTATATGATGCTATTTCGGGAATCAGATTGGATAAGCTTAGTAATCCGCTCAGTACTGACATCTCTTCATGTGAAATTGACCAATATGACACTTGGAGATATCCATCTCAGACATTTTCGTTTAGTAATTCCATGATGGTTAGAATTGATTATACAAAACCAGTAAGTTTATTCGTTACAAGTATAGGGGTTAATAGAGATCCTGGCAAAAGTGGTATTACAAATAATTATTATTCAGGAACCGATCATTTATCTGATGATGATTTATACTCTGCATATGGACAAGACTTACTATTATGGATTCCAAGAGATTGCTGGATAACTGCATACGAACCAAATACAAAAGTAGTTATTACAGATATCAATACCGATGGTGATTCAGATGATTCAAGGACTTTAATATTAGGAACTGGGGCAAATTGGTGGGAAAATTGTTGCTGGAATACTACAAGAGATCCGTTAGTTTATACTGCAAATAGAAGTAAGCCCGGTAATTACTATGATTTTACGCCCTATGGGGATCCAAGTGGTGATGATTATTTAAATCCAGAAATATTTGATAATGACATCGTTAGAATTCAAGCAAATTCATGTATTACTGTAGTTGCTGGCAGACCTGCTAATGATTATCAAACTGAAATTTACGGAAAAGATCAAAAACAATTCTATTTTCCAATAATGTACCGTTTTAGAATAACAGCAATTGAGGATAATACAAAGGTGTATTGGAGAAACTTAACTCATGGACCGGTAGATATGGACAATACATATGGTGGATACGATCCGGGTGATATCTATTCTTATCAAGGCAGTTATCCATTATATACTGATTATATTGCTAATGCTTATATTACTTATTTCTCTGATTATAATTCAAGACATCAATTGACCGATGCAGAAGTTGCTCAAGGTTGGATCTACTTAAATAAAGGGGATACTATTGAATTCTACGATTGGCCTCCTGATTATACTGTAAATTATGGTACTCCTTATGCAGCTAGAGCTGAAGACCCAAGTGAATCTACCTATCATACAATTTATGATCGTTGGAATTCCGCACCCGATTTTTATAAAAATAATTGGGCAAATGTTACTGCAACAAAGCCTATAAAATTATATGTCGGGTATTTTGGATCTAGTTCTTATTCAGGTTCCTCTGGTCAGAAATATGGGCAAGTACATTATTTCTCATCCTCACATTCAACTCAATATTTATCTTTAGGTGCTCTTGAAAACAATACTGAAATTACAATCGAATCATCTGAGGGCGAGACTGACCAACATACCACGATACTAGAAGCAAGTGATTTAAACGGCGATGGGATCGAAGAAATAATTGTAGGATCTACAGTAATCGCATTATATAATGGGACAAATGGCGAAAAAATATGGGAATACCCAATATGGTCCCCATATGGTGGTGGAATGGAAAGATATGGCTGGGACGATTGGCGATGGTTATCTCAAATATATACCGAAGATATGAATGGTGATAGCTATAAAGATATTATAATTACTGCTGCTGGCGCAACCTTTAATATTTTAGTTCTTAATGGAAAAAACGGTAGGCCCTTATGGTATAAAGCAGATTCTTCTTACTATCCATTAGACACAGCATTTGGGGATATTACAGGTGATGGAATACCAGATATTGTTTATATTGAGGGTCCTGGATATGGTTATGGATGCTATGCATTAGATGGAAAAACAGGAAATTATCTATGGCGGCATTACATGGGTTATTTAGGTTGGGCATTTGAAGTAGAGTTGATGGACATCGATGATGATAATTTTTATGAAATGATGGTCTTCGGTCTTACAAATGATTATATTTACACATATAATACAACAAAATTAATCAATACATCATACTGGTCTCAAAGTGGATCATTACCAGGATATAATACTCTTGGATGGAGAAGAGTAATTTTTGATGATAATAGGCCACAATACGATGAGGATGGTGGATGGTATGATAGAGTAACAATGAATCAAATACTCACATCTCGAATAGCGGATGCAAATGGTTATGATTTAAGAGTCTTGAAAGTAGGAGAACTTAATGCATCAAGTCCTGGGCCTGAAATCGTTATCGGAACTGGACGAGCTAATTATTATAATGGAAATTTTACTTTTGTGGCAGCTGTAAATTATACATTATCAAATATTTATCAAAATGGTAGGATAGGAAATGAATATCAACCCGCACTGGGAGGAAAAGCACTATGGGTTACATCAATTAATCCATATACACCACCATCAGCATCTAATGATTATGACTATCATTGGGTTAGATATATTGCATTAGGAGATTTGGATAATGATAGTCTAGACGATGTAATCGTAGGGTTAGGAGAGTATGAGGATTCATGGAGTTCTCACCAATCATATGAAGATAATATAACATTATATGCTTACTCTGGATTAACTGGAGACTTATTATGGGAATCTGACGAAATAACTGATGCAATTTGGGATATTAAACTTTATGATTACAATTCAGATGGCCAGTTGGATGTTTTAACTGCAATCAGAGGTGAAAGAAATAATTATAAACCTTGGTATATTTACAACGGTTTTTCGGGTAATATAACACTTGTCAATGGTTCTAATGGCAAGGTTATTTGGTATAAAAATATTAATGATGGTACTAATTATCGATGGGTAAGATATGTTAGTGCTGGAAACTTAACAGGGGGAACTCATTTAGATTTATTAGCAGGCACCTATTCTAATAATGAATCATTCTATGTTTATCGATATAATGGTTCTACATGGAACCGAGTTAGCTGGAAGACTCAATTATTGCCAACAAAATCATTTAAAGATAATTTACTATTAAATAGCGGTGAAATTGTTCGGGTAGCAATAAGCGATGATTATAGGGGCGTAATATTAAACTCAACTAAACCTATATTAATATATGATTCCGCTAATGATATTTCAGAATATGAATCAATAATGTGGGTTCCTACAATCAAACGAAATTCAATTGCTTCAATAACTAAACTGGATGAAGGTCCGATATTTGTAAAATATGAAGTAGAATGGACTAATAACTATGGTTTACACACCACTGATATTATGACTTTCTATGCTGGTACTTCATACTGGAATTTAAAGCGAATACAATACTGGGACAATATTTATGAGGCACCTTATGTAGTTCTAAATACTTATTATTCTCTCAATGACTTTCATAACTTCAATTTTAGTTCAATTGATTTAATAACAGATATTAACGAAGCAACATTTGATGGTGGAAAAGATCTCTTTACTGGGCTTGATAGTTCAGAATATGCAGCTATAGTCCATAGTCTAAATGATAATGAAAATTTAAGCCTTGGAATCTATATGACAGATTATGATTATGATCAATTTATGACGTGCAGTGCAATAAATCTAAATAACCAATATAATATTCATTCAGAACTTGCGGAGTTTAAATTAATTCCAGCAGGTTTCTTAACACCTGGTGGTTCATCCTATAAATTATCCTTTAATCTATGGGAATATGCTGAATTTAATATGAAAGCCTCTGATCTTAGAGAATTTGACAACATGTTCAATAATAACTTTATAAGCGGTTATTCACAATCCGAAATTTGGTATACCATCTCTATTAGAGTCCTTAACTATGAAAACGCCCCCATCTCTGGCGCAAATATCACAATATATAATAAAACATTATATACACAATTAGGAGCCGTCTCAGCTGCAAAAATAGCGAGTGAAATTGTGGGAGAAGATGGATGTAGCAAAACCTTTACTAAAATATTAGAAGGAGAATACACTATAATCGCAACCTTACCTTCAGATAAATTCTTGGAATATGCAGGTCCTGATATTAAGACAGTTAAGAATATTACTGTAAATTCAACAAATAAACAGTTCCAAATCAACCTTAATGTCATATCTTTAGATATAACAACGCTGTATAAATCACATCTTACAACCCTTGACTACATCCCATCAGAAGACCTATTCATTAATTCCAAGATCTGCATATATAATTCATCGGATGGATCTTCTATTGCAAATCAAACTACCGATTATAATGGTAATGCGGTGTTTTATTTAGTTCCTTCAATACCTGGAAACTGGAATTACACACTCAGAATAAATGCTTATGGAGAATGGTTCGATCCAGCAATTGTTGAAAAATTAAGTCAAGGCATTTTCAATTATACTTCATCAGGTATTTGGCAAAGTCCTCTTGTTGTAGTAGGTAATGAAGCTGGAGGAACTCCGGATAATGTAAATAAATTAGATAATACAACATACAATGTGACAAGTGAAGCAGGAAGCAATCAAACTGTTGTTGAATTTTATTTCAACTTGTCTTCGATAAACCAACCAGTAGATTCAGTAAAAATCTATTATAGAGGAAAATTATTTGAATTAGCATCAATCGCTGCCAAATTACAGCTATATAATGTCATAACTTCCACTTGGGATGATGTTTATGACATAAATACCAATAATACATGGGCCCAATATGCCGAATATTTCTCAAACGACTATGTAGATTCAAGTTCTGACAATTTAGTAAAAGTAAGAATTACAGTCGAGAGCAATAAGCCAACTCTTACCATGATTGATTATTTGGTCTGTGAATTTATTACATTAACGGGAAATGAACACAAAAATGAGCTAAATATTACTTTAACGTCATCAACCAGTCTTATATTAAATTGTACAGGTAGAGCACCAATTTATACATACCTTAATGTGGCATATCCAAATGAGAGCAAAGCAATTTATAGTGTTGATTATTTAAGCAGCTTTAATTTAATGTTGTTCTACAATGCCTCAGAAAAGTATCCTAATGGCTTACCCGATTCACAGAGTGAAATAATTGCAGTAGTAAAAGATCAAACCAGTGGAATTACCGAGTTAACTTGTACAAAGGCAAATGGTAAAATAGTTTTCAATGGAACTCAAGGATATTATTTACTCAACATATCTCCAGTAATATTAAATGCAGGAGATTATATTGTTAGTATTAACGCAACATATCCTGGATACACTCCTACATCGTTATCATTCATATTGCGGGTCAACTCTCTATCGACATCATTACAAATAATGAAAAATGGTGCTGAAATCTCAAAAGTTTCAGTTTATTGGAATACATCAATCGAATTAAATATATCCTATATGTATTCTCAACAAAAATTAACTGATTGGACTCTTAGTTGGCAAATAATTCAATATAGTACATTGAGTGGGTCTATAAATGTATCTAATAATATGTATGAACTTTCAATAAGTACTGGATTACTTGATACTACTACATACACGCTTCAAATCAGCGCAAATAAATCAAATTATGATCCAGTTCAAGTATCTATAACAGTGGAAGTACTTGAAATACCAACAAAATTGAATGGCACTGATTTTCAATATCCAACTATTCAAGTATATGCTATGGAAAGTAAAATAGTTTATTTCAAACTAACTGATAATTTGACTGGAGAAGGCGTAGAAGAAGCTATAACATCATATTCAATAGATCCAACAAAAGAATCCGGTTATCTTCAAGATCTCGGAAACGGACTCTATATGTTAAATGTTAGTACTGAAACCAAACCAGTAGGTAAATATGTGATTGTAATACATATCAAGAAAAATCGATATTCTGAGGTACCATGTGTTGTATTTCTTGAAATTCAAAAAAGACCGACTAGTTTTGATCTAATAACTCCTCAAACAGTCGAGGTCGAACAAGGAAAACAAACAACCTTTAAGTTTAACCTAACGGATCTCCTGAATGGAGAAGGTCTGAATTTTACAGTACAATACAGCTGGAAATATGGCTCAGGTCAATTAGAGTATTTAGGAGACGGTGTTTATCAACTAGTCTTACCAACCGAGGGAATACCAAGAGGCAGTTATACAATTACAATCTCATGTTCAACCGATAATTGGACAATACAAACAATGACTATCTCTGTAACAGTAACTTGGGTCAAAATATTTGGAATTGAAATGCCCTACTTCTTAGCGCTTATTTTAGCAGTGGTAGCATCTGTGGTTATTTTCTCAATGTACCTAATTGTTAAACGTGCAAGCATTCCAGAACCAGTAAGAAAAATAAATGCCACAATTAAGGGAATAAAGAGCAAGAAAAAAGAATTATCAGTACCTATAACAAAATCTAAATCTGCACTATTTATCGAACGATATAAAAATGCTTGGGCTATTCTTAAATTAAATCCACCAATCCTGCAAAGTAAATATCTTGTAGATTATGTTGCTGATATCATTGGTAAATATAAACCAATTAAAATGAGTTTGCCAGAAGTAGAAAAATTAGTAAATAAAATAAAATCCTTAGGTACCGCTGAAATTAGAATGACACTAGAAGATATGGGATTCCCACCAGAAGTTATAGATCTAATTATTAAAGCTATACAAACATATGGAAGTGCCGCATAAATAATAAAACATGGAAAAATGGTGAGTTGATGGAAATACAGTTGAATTCGTTGCGAAAAATGGTGAATGACTTAATTGAACAAAATAAATCTTTAAAAGCTAAAATCACCAGTCTAGAAGACGAAATACTAAAAATACGTGCTCAATACAAATTTTATCTAAATAAATCTGCTACAAAAGGAAAAAACTTCAATGTAATTCAGGAATTTATTGACTCAACGAATAACAAATTATCAATTATAACTCCATATGTTGATTCCACTTTCGTTAATTTTTTTATTAAAATCAATAAACTCAAGGACGTAAACATTCAAATCATTCTACACGACCGACAAATGATTCCTAATGACCGAGATGATTTATTAAAAGGATTTGATGAATTACAATTAAATAGCTTAATCACTAAGATTTACAATTCTGACTCTAAAATGACAATATTAATTCAAGATGATCGAAGAATTCTTATCTGTAGCACAAATCTATCAAAAAAAGATATTCTTGAAACCTACAACTTTATTATCGTGGTTGAAGATCCTTTTCTAATAGAACGGTTTAAATCACAATACGAGGAACAATTACCTCATTTTATGAGAACTGGTACTTTTTAAAACTTTAAAATTTAAGATTCTATTTTTTTTTATTCAAAATCACTTCTAAAATTGATTGTATATTTTATATTAACTTTATAAATTTAGATTAATATACTAATTTTTAACAAATTAATATAATAATCTCCATTTGTCATTATATTTTTTAATAAAACTATGAATAACCTTATTTAAAGATCTTAAAATTTGTATTTTAATCTATTTCCTATTTATATCTTATTCTAAATTATCATTATTGAATAAAATTTCACTCTTTTTATTGGTTTCTTTTTGAAGTTTTTCTACAGCAGATCTAAGCCTAATAATATATATAAAATTTCTACAAGTGGCTACTATTCCATGTAGGATTGCAGCTCCTGTAATTATTAGAATGTATGAATAAATTGAGTCAAATGTGAATAAAAATAGAATATCTCCTTCAAGCTGAATAATTAAAATCCATATTATTATATTTGGTATTGTAAATAAGAGCAATGGTGCTGATTCGTCTAATAGAATATTATACCATTTAGCATTTTTAGCTGATTCCTTTAAAAGCTCAGAATACGTGTTTTCACCCTCCTTTAAACCTTTTATAAACCATGTTCCTGATAAGTTATTAGCCGTAATAAAAATACTCCATGTAAAAATAAATAATGCTATTTGAAATGCAAATCCCCCTAATATTATAATTGGTATCTGGACTAATATTGCTCCCCACCATCCAAATCTTGACATTAATCTATTAGTTTCCAATTTAAATTTCGGAGTAACTCTATAAGTGCTTAATAAATCTAATGCTCTACCTAAAGCAGTTATTAACATATTTAACATAAAATCTGAAATGTTAAAGGCGCTCATTCAATCACAATCCATTCTATTATAAATCTATACCATTTTAATTTTTCAATACCATTTAGTAGCAGTTCTTAAATCTTTTTTATCTACTAATTAATGCAATAAATTTTAGATAAATAAAATGATAATAATATTTTTATTGAAAATTATTTTATTTTGAATTAATAATCCCTTATTAATATTCTAATATAAATAAAGAAAATTTATTCATTCCAGAATACCTTACTGGTGTAATTTAATGGAGCAAAAGGTAGAAGATATCATTATTTGTCTTGATACTAGTAGATCAATGTTTAGAAAAGATTTTCAACCAAATAGATTAGAAGCTGCAAAAAACGCCATTATTTCTTTTGTCGAAAGAAAAAGAGAAATAGATGTAAATGACCGAATCGCTATCATCACCTTCGACTCTGAAGCGAAAATACTTTATGAATTAACTGATGAACCTGCCTTTATAATAGACGCGCTTGAAAATATTCAATGTAAAGGTACTACAGGACTTGGTGAAGGAATCGCAGTTGCAAATCAACTTTTTGTTAAAGAAATCCAAATGTTAGGAGAAAAACTTTATAGAATGATTATTATCAGTGATGGAAAACCTTTCGCTTCAACTATTAATCCAATGAAAGCTCTCAATACCTCAAAAAAATTGAAAATAATTGTTGATACTGTTGGGCTCAGTGAATTAGGTATCTCATATGGCGATAGTCTTCTGGAAAAAATCGCAAAATCTACAGGTGGAACTTATACTCGTGTCTTTGAATCCGAGACCTTAATTGAAACTCTTTCCCAATTAGCTGAGAAAAAAGAAATACCTTATTCTGAAGCTAAAAAAATGAGCAATGATGAAATCCTTGCAGAGATAGCAGGTGAATTGTTTAGACCAACTGATCTCGCAGAAACTCAAGAACAATTGGTTCGTTTATTCACTGGAAAAGAAAAAGAAAAATGTATAATCTGTTTTCAAGAAAATTGTCCAGTAACTCATGCACCATTTTTCAGTAGCGGAAGATATTGTCCTAACTGTAAATCTCCAATGCATATAACATGTGCGGCTGATTGGGCAGCTCAAAGTAAAGTGGGTACTGCTAATGTATTCAGATGTCCTAGATGCTTTTTTCTTTTAAAAGTACCAAAATCTATCCATAAACTAAAAAATATATCAATTTCCCGAATACGACAAAGTCAACAAGTTGAAATAGAGACCACCAGATTTCTATATATTACAAAACCTAACGAAGAAATGGAATCCTCTATTTGTCCAATCTGTCATTTTATATTTGATGCCCCACCCGCTTATTATTGCACAAGCTGTGGAACTTATTACCATCCAAAATGTTTAGAAGACTGGATGAAAAAAGGAAATGATTACTGTCGTGTTTGTGGTAAGAAAATACAAATGTAGATCAATGTATACTACAAACATTTATAATTATTAATGTTTATATTAAAAAATATTTATTTTAAAAGAAAAAACATTTTTCTTACAGAAAGACATTTAATAATTTAATATAAAAGAAAAAATTTATGGTTCTAATTTATTTTTGTTCTAATTTTGATAATCTATTTGAAATATCCTCTAATTTTTCTACTATTTTATTGACTACGCCCTTTATTTCATTTATCTCTTTTGAAACATCTGCACCGCCAGATCCGCTGGACGCGTTAATTGACTCTTTCAATGAAGAAAGTCGCTCTTTTAATTGAGTACCAATTAAATCTATTGAATTACTTAATTCATCATGCATTGAGTTTATGGATAGTTTTAATGCATCAATAATTTCCTTTTGAGAATCGAAAACAGAATCTTTTATATCATTCAATGGGGTTAAAATCGCTTCTTTTAATTCTGTATTTCTGACATTAATTTTATTTTCGAGCCCATCAATCTTCATATTTAAATCGTCCAAAATTCTATCTTCCATATCTGAAACATCGCTAGCGAGATTCTCGATTGTTGGTTTAAATGAATCAAAATTTACTGCCATCATATTCGATAGACCTTCATGACTTTCATCAATTTTGTCCATAATTTTCTTCTTCAATTCTCCAATTCCGATTGATAAGATTTCTTGTAAATCATTTAAGCATTTAACTTGTTTGTTCACAAAATCTTGGAATATTGTCATTATATTTTTTGTCTGATCCCCAAATGACATCATTGCTGATGGTAGAATTTCTTCCATCATTCTTTTAAACCCTTCAACCATACCATCTAATAATGGTTCTGCATTGACAGGCGGCACTGTAATTTCATACTTTCCGAGTGGTGTTGTTGCAATATCAATACCACCACCTTCTTCCCCTATACCACCAAATGCACCACCTTCTTCACCATATTCCGATATTAATGGTTGATTAAGCATACTTCGTTCTGTAAGTTCGACAAGAGTGTTTCTGTATTTTTCCATGTCTATATCTTCTATTACATAGTCTACTTTATGAAAATCTGACATTCTGCCTAGTTGAGGATCATCTAGTTTAAATATTTCAAAACCTGGATGCAGACTACCGTCCTCTTTTTGTTTATTTAATAATGTGTGGTCAAATACCAATGCTATTGCCTTTGGATTTGGACCCTGATATCCCAATTGATTTTGAATATCTGTGCTTGATAAAAATAGACCTAAACCAGGATGTGAGTGATACCAACCTACTATGAATTCTCCTCTTTCAGCAGCTTTTGAATCAACTTCTGCAGCTTTAATGTAATGTTCATCAGTAAATTCTACCTCTACCGAGCTACCATGTGCCATCGGGACACATCGTGTTACTATTACATCATCTCCTTCTATTCTTCCTATTAAAAATCCATAAATTTCTTTCCAGTTATCCATTGGAATTTTTTCATTTGCAAAACGACAAGCGTGTAAAACTATTGTTTCATATGCCTCTAAACTGATTCTCACCTTTCCAGGCTCTACGACATCTGATTCCCGTTTTTTTCCTTCTCTTTCTGTAGCTTTCTCTATTGCCTTTTTAACTATCTCGTCTTCTTTTTCTCTTTGCGTTTTTTCATCTTCATTTGCCATTTTATACACCAATTATGATATAACAAAAACGATTTTCTATTCAAGTAATTAATTTAATGAGTAATTTATAAAACATTAATTATGATATATTTTTCGTTAATATTTTTAAGTTAATATGATTCAATGATTAAACACATTTAATCATAAACATAAATAACCTTTCCATAATTTATACCACTCTTTCAATATATTTAAGAGCTATTAAACAGTCTTTTAGCGCTTGATCTAAGTCTTCTATAGTAATTTTCATTGAATTGTTTGTAAAATCATCCATAAATAAAAATGGCTCAACTGTAATATACTTTTGATCATAATTAATTTCTTTAAGTGCTCTCATTACAGATTTCCAATCTATATGACCTGATCCAATTATACCTCGATTACTATCTGATACATGTAGATTAATCAATTTATCTCCGGCTTTCCTTATAGCTTGTGAAATGTCATTTTCCTCTATATTCATGTGAAAAGTATTCAGACTGATTTTTATATATTCTGGCATATTTATTTCTTTGATTAATTTTAGAACTTGGTCTACGTTTCTAATAAAATAAGTTTCATATCTATTAATTGGCTCTATTGCGACAACCATACCATAATCTTCTGCCAATTTCCCAACTTTTCTGAAACCCTCTATCGCATACGTCCATTCTTCTTTAAGTGATAATAATGGATTTAGTTTCCATCTAGGGGCTGCAGTTATTGTTAATATTTCGCAACCATTCAAGTTACTCCCAAATTCTAAGCATTCTTTTATGTACTCTATAGCTTTTGTCCTGTTGTTTACATTTGGATTTAGTATATCTCTTTCATATGTTGGCCACTGACAATTCGCCAATAGACCAAATATTTCTAGTTCATAATATTCACTAAATTCATTTAATGTTTCCAATACGTAATTTCTAGGCTCAGCCACCAGTTCCATATATGTATATCCTGTATTATTAAGCCTTCTAAACCCCTTCTCCAGCTGCTCGTTTAAAAATATCCAATTTGAAACTGCATATCTCAATTTTTATTTCAACCATTTTATTTTTAATACGTATATCCTATTTTACTTATTTTTGATCCATATTATTACTTTTCTCCAGCTTTACAAATTAACAAGCAAATTTAATTTTTAATCTCTAATTTACTTAAATTCTTTAAAAAATCATTTTCAGAATTTTGTAAATAATTTCTACCATCTATAATAAAATAAAATATAAAAATTTACGGATTTAATCCGTCCTCCTTCATCTAGAATTATCAGTTTTTATGATAATTTAATTAAATTATAAAAACTCAAAGTTAAATAAACTTTGAAAACTTAAACCTATAATCGACACACTAATTTTCCATTTTTTAATTATAAAATATTTAATATTCACACTGACCTCAATTTCTTGTATATATAAGATATAAAAATTAATATTATTTAAGAAAACGGTCGTTTATTAATAGTTTATTATTGTGTTTTTCCAATTTTCATAAAAATAGGCTCATATTTTTTATTAAATAAAAATTTTATATTGTAAATTTCATATGAATATTATTAATTCATATGGATCAAAGGGAATATAAATTAAAATTTATTAATTAATATTATTAACGATAAATTTCATATTGTTTAATTTGATTAAATTTTATTTGTATTCAATTGGGCTGATAAAAAATGACCGAAAGTAGAAAGGTTCAAGAAATTAGAGGCTCATATTATCTTTATTTACCCAAAAAATGGTGTGTTGAAAATAGAATAACCAAAAATCAAGAAATTTCAATTGAAGTGCTTGAGGATAATACTTTATTATTGATGAATAAGTCAAATGTAACTCCTTTAATTGGTAAAATTTCAATCGATCTTGATGAATGGGGAGATGAAAATACTGATATTTATTTCCTAATATTTTCATCTTATATATGTGGGGCAGACAAAATTATTATACAATCAAAAAAGAAAATTAATCTTCATTTACGACAGGAGATTGACCAAATGGTTCGTGATTTAATTGATCTAGAGGTACTGGAAGAAGATGACCATCATATTGTTATTAGAACCTTAGGACAAACACCTGAAGATATAAAAAATATTTTTCAGCGAATGTTAAATAATGTATTATATATGTTAGAACAATTATCTCAAATAAAAGATTTAATACAAAATGAAAAATTGGCAGATAATTATGAAAATATCAAGGAAAGTATCGATATTATTATATCACGATATAGTAATGTTAAACGATTTGGCTCTTTTATTGAACGAGGCATTCATCTATTATTAAGAGATCGCAATATGTTGAGAAAATTAGAATGGTCGGTTGATGATTGTATTTTTAATCTTCTTGTTATTCAATATATTCAATCTATTGGAGGTCATTGTTCTAGAATCGCTGAATTGCTTCTAAAATCAAGTAAGATTCCTAAAATATTTGGATTATTAGCAGAAGACTCATATAATATCTATAAAGATTCTATAATTGTTTATCAATACGGAAATATGATTGATGCATATAAAATTTTCAATAATCATTCAGAATTTGATGTTGATTTTCAACAAGAAGAAACTATAACTAATGGAGATCATTTATTAATGTACCACTTCCAAAGAATTATTAATTATGCCCGGAAAATCGCTGAAATTGCTGTACATAAATTTATCTCAAAAACCGTGGTTAGTTCTAGAAATGAATTATTATCTAAACCTAAAATTGAATGAAAAACTTCGAAAAATACTTTAAATTAAATAAAATCAATTTTATAATACAGATTATATCTATAGTTCATCAATAATTCTATTAGTGTTTTTAAAATCTCTCCGACGCTACTATAAAATGTATGATCTTAAAAACAACAGAAATTAATAATAACCAAAATATCTATAACAAAACAATCAATTTGTGATAATAATTTTATATATTTTTCAATCATTTAAATAAAATAATAAAATCTAAATAGAATTAATATTAAATTACGGACTATTTAAAAATGACGAAAAAGAAGAAAACATTTGTATGTACTATATGTAAATCTGAATTTCCTAAAAAACAAATAGGCAGAGTAAAACTATTAAGCAGAAAAAAGAAGGGCGAAATGGTATCATGGATTTGTGCTTATTGTGCTAAAACTAAAATAAAAATAATAAAAGAGTAAAGAAAATAAGTTTTGTTAATTTATAAAAATCTCTCTTTATCAAACTTTCTTTTTTATTAGCCAAATATTTTTTTACATTTCAAGTAAAATAAATTAAATAAAATAATTCTAAATATTTTTACTTAATTTAAGCTAGAAAACTTAAAATTTAGATAAAGTTTAAAAATAATTTAGAAAAATTATTATGATTTTTTCAG
>CAZYEE010000045.1:0-18177 GCA_964646355.1 uncultured archaeon
AAAGTCAGAATTCGGACTGATTTTTCTGGGGCATCGTGTACAATTTAGATATACTAAATTATCGGAAATATCTATAGTTTTATCACCCGACTCTGTTTTTAATAGAAGTTTATCTACAGCAATTCTGTGCTCGGATTGTACCTTCTCAGGATCTATGCCTTGTTTTTCCAGTTCTTTTGTTAATGCTTTATTATTAAGTGTTTCAGGACATTCTACCGCTAAAATTAATATATTATCTAAATTTACTTGTTTTACTTTTGCCAATTCTATAAACGCTCTAACATCACATGGTTTAGCAATTACTGCCACTTTTTTATCTTTCGCTCCGTTCAACTTTTTTCTGACAAAATTTGCCGTAGTATTTAATCTATCATAATTATATAAACTATACTGTCCTATCATGTCCTCTGTAAGTTTATCAGCATCGGTAACTTCTATCGGTGATAAGCTATATCTAGATTTTTTTGCTTCAAACCACACTACTGAGTCGACAATTTTTTCTTTTAGGAATAATTTTAGTAGTTCTATTATATTTTTACTTGATCCTATTTCATAGGTCTTATTTAATTCCATTTGACTTCCTCATTTCATTTATTTATTTGATTCCGAATTATCCTATTGCTAATAGGACGTCACCCTATGATCTCACTTTATTCATAGGGTTCATTCTTATTCGGATTCAGATTTTTTAAGTTTATTTGGGCCCAACTCCACGATTTTTGATGTAAATTCACGGGCAATCTGAGCAATCTTGGAACCTTCGGCACTCGAGCAGTTATCCATTAATAGCCGTTGAGGTTCGATCCCAATTGCTTCAAGTATTATTTGACCCATTTCTACTTGTCTTCTAGCGGATAAATTACCGGTTTCGAAGTCGCATTCCCCTTCATATCATCCAATCACTGCTACAGCATCCGCTCCTTTACGAAGAGCTCGGAATACTAAATCCAGTGAAACTCTTCCAGTGCATGGAACTCTAATTGTTCTAAATGAGGGCGGATATTGGGCCCTGATTGTACCCGCCATATCTAGAGCGCCATAACCTCATTTATTACAGAGGAATGCGGCAATTTTTGGCAGAAATTCCGCCATTTAATTCAACACCTATGTAAAGATTGATCCTTTTTTATGTTCATTTTATTATTAATATTGATTCTATATGTGATTTTTTTAATGATTATATTCTGATTGAAAATATTAATTTAAATAAAGGATACACAGATCTTACCAAATTTTGTGCTATTGAATCACTTATCATTTTATTGTGTTATATCACGTCTGATTTTTGTAAATCTTTTGAAATTTTTATTGAAGGCTTATTAAGATGTTGTTTTTATTTATAAGATTAGAAGTTTATCTGAATATATAAAATTTTTCATGAAAGAGCAAATCAAAAAGTAAACATAAATTGAACTGGACTTATTTCATTAAAATTATAATTTATGTTTAAGTTATTATGAATAGTATTTATTTATTCCAGTTAAAAACATTGTATATATCTCTGGATTAAATTTGATGGTCTAGTAAAATTGTTTCAAGTTTTTAAATGATTAACTAAAACAATGATTATTTAGATTTCTAAAATATATATTATATTTAACTAAAATAATTACCAATCTCCGATTTATTTGATCAATATTCCGATTTGAATTATTTTATTTATTTTGATTACTTCATCTTCTAATTTATTCTTAAAGAATATTTAAAACTGTTAATTTAACCTTTTAGGAGAAAAATATTTTAGTATTAATTAAATTTAGAGAATATTAAGTCTAAATTAATAAAATATATTTTTTAAAAGACTAATACTAATATTCGAGATAAATAAAAAGAGACTTTAAAAGTGAAATAAAAAAATTAGAAGATAATAAAAAATTTTATTTAAGTTTTTTTAATTTTTTAGTTAATTAAATTAGAGTAAGAGAAAGGTATTTTTTAAACGAATCCTGTTTTGCAAACAGTGTCCCTTGTATAATTCAACTTTTATTATA
This sequence comes from uncultured archaeon, assembly GCA_964646355.1. Lineage (GTDB taxonomy): Archaea > Asgardarchaeota > Lokiarchaeia > Helarchaeales > HEL-GB-B > HEL-GB-B. The sequence goes on from CAZYEE010000045.1 coordinate 1,992, forward strand.
CAAGGTCATTCTGATTCGTTAAACAAGGACCGAGCTTTTAAGCCGCAAGGAGAGCATCGATATAATCTTCGAATTGTTGATCCCGGTAATATCGTAAAGTGATGCTGTTTGAACGGCATGTTGCAGCGCAAGTTCCACATCCACGACAGGATATTTCATTAACGACCAACTCACCGTGTTCATTAAATGAAAGAGCGTTATATGGACATACATCAATACATTCGCCACATCTAGAGCATCTATTAAGATCCACAACGGCTCTTATTAATTCAATAACATATTCTCCGCGTTCCAACAGTAGAATTGCTGAGGATGCTGCTCCCTTTGCTTGAGATACTGTATATTCAATTGCTTTTGGTCCATGGGCAAATCCTGCAATAAATATTCCTGGAATTTTTGTAGATATTGGATCAAGTCTGGCATGAAATCCTCTAAAGAATCCATCAGAACCACGTTCTAATTTGAGAATTTCAGCTATTTTTTCTGTTCCTTTTGTTGGAATAGCCGCAGATGATAATACGACCATATCCGCTTCGAGTGTTAAATGTCTACTGCCTGCCATATCTTCGACATAACAATAGAGATTTTTTGTTAGTGGATCTTCTTCAACTCTGGCTACTTTTCCTTTAATGAATCGTATTCCCGATTCTCTTGCCCGACGGTAATATTCTTCGTAATCTTTGCCTGCTGCCCTGATATCTATAAAGCAAATAGTTATATCTGAATCAGGATATTCTGATTTCAGTAGTTTTGCATTTTTCATTGCGACCAGACAGCAGACTGATGAACAATGGGTATTATAGATGCAACTTCTTGAACCAACACACTGAATCATTACGATATGTTTAGGAACTTTATGATCGGTTGGTCTAATAACATGACCCATAGTAGGACCATTAGGTGCAAGTAGTCGCTCCAGCTCTAATTGGTTTATAACATTCTCGAATTTTCCATAGCCGTATTGATCATCAGTATAAATGTCCCATCCTGTTGCTACAATTATAGTACCGATCTCCAGTTCTTCCACTTCAGGTTCTTGTGAGAAATCAATAGAATTTACCTCGCATGCTTCAACACAGTTGTAGCATTTGATGCACTTGTCTATATTGATGTCATAGATTGTTGGGACAGCTTGAGCAAATGAAATATCAATAGCTTTTCTTGGGCTATATCCTTGGTTGAACCAATTTGGGAATGATATAGGACAGACATCTCTGCATGAACCGCAACCTGTGCATGCGTTTGGTCCAGTTGTTTTGACATAGCGTGGCTTTTTTTCAACAGTTACTTTAAAATTGCCAATGAATCCACTTAATTTTTTGACTTCTGTATATGAATATATATGTATTTTAGGGTGTCTGGCAGCTTCAAGCATTTTTGGGCCCAAAATTCAGATACTACAATCATCTGTTGGAAAGACACGGTCCATCATTGCCATTTTGCCGCCAATAGTAGTTTCTTTTTCGATTAAATATACATCATATCCAGCATTCGCTATATCTAGAGCTGCACTCAATCCTGCTATTCCACCACCAATTATGAGCGCTGATGGTGCAATGTTAACCGTTTTTGTGGGTACTGGTTCTAATAATGCGGCTCGTCCCACTGCAGCTCTAATCAATTCTTTTGCTTGCTTCGTTGCAAGTTCCGGTTCTTTCATATGAACAAATGAAACGTGTTCTCTAATGTTCGAGAATTCAAGATATCTTGGATGAACATTGGCATCTCTTAATACAGCTTGAAATACTGGTTCATGTGTTCTTGGGGTGCATGCTGCAATTATTATTCTGTTCAAGTCATGTTCTTTTATTTTTTCAGTTATAAATGCAGCTCCAGGTTCAGTACACATACTTAGGTATTCTTCCGCAACTACTACATTTGGTAGATCTCTAGCATATTTGACAACTTCTGGTACATCAATTATTCCCGCAATATTTATACCTCAGCGACAAACAAACACGCCAATTCTCACTTCATTGTCTTCTGGACTAGTGATGATGCTCTTTGCGGCATCTTCTGCTTGTGTCATTTTTTTCATCTAAATACTTTATTTGGGTTTATGAATCTCTAAGTAATCTTTTTAAATTTCCTATGCACGAGATAAAAGATTCCCATTTATATGAGAATCTTTTACTATTTTTTCTAGGATTAGAAACTAATTTGAATATTTAAAATTTTTCACATTCAAAAATAATCCAAATGAAAAAATTACATGATTTCCATTATTATTAATCAAGATTTTTCTAAAAGAAGGAAATAGGTATATAATTATAATAAACTTAAAATATTAGGATATTTAATATTATGGTCGATTAAAATAACCATCTATTGTTAAAGTCAAAGGTGTTTTAAAATTAATAACAACAAAATTCTACTCGATAAATATACGCAAAAATCGAATGTAGCACTGTTTCTCATAATATTTCTAATATCCACAAGTCTTATAATTTCATTTTCATATTCTCAAAGTTTTGAATTTAGATATCATATTCGATATACATGTTCAAATAACATGAAACCATTATATAGGATTCATTCAATAGTTGAATTAAAGATAAATGAAGTTTCAAATTATAATTTTACAGTATATCCCATAGATCTAAATAAAATTAAAGGAATTCACCCACTAGGACAAATAGGTCCACCCTCTCATATGTTTCCGACAGATCATATTTATTTTGAATTAGTTAACCCAAATGAATCAATTTCTGTGTATGCGCCAGGAAATGTTACTATATCCACCATTAGAAAATGTGGGGAGAATGATTTTGAGGTTCATATGACTTTTACTTCTTATTTAAGAGGTTATTACTATCACATGACTAGTATTAATTCGTCAATATTCGGAGATCTATCTTACAATTCATTTGGAGAAGCAAATGTAAATATCTATGTAATAGAAGGTACTGTAATTGGAACTGTTGGAGGTCAAGGTATGAATGGAGTCTGTCTCGATTTTGGATTGTATGATAATAGAGTTAATCTTAAAGGTTTTATACATCCAGAATTCTATGGTGATATGGTTCATACTGTCTGTCCCTTAGATTATTATATTGAACCATTAAAAACAAATCTTTATGATAAATTATTATGGGAAGGAACTGGACCCAAGAATGGCGGCAGAATTGATTATGATCAACCAGGAAAATTGATTGGAACATGGTTCTTAAAAAGCTGGAATGTCGATCTAACTCAAGATTGGCTAATAGCATGCAGAAACGTATTGACTTTTGTATATGATAATATAAATAATTCAAAAATTGTGGTAGCAATTGGCGGAAATCTAATGAATGGTGAGTCCGATATGTTTTATATTCAAAATAATGCTCCAGATCCTGCAAATATTAGTGTGAGCTCGGGAAAGATCGTTTATCATTTGATGGATATAAATAATGGTCTTCCATTAGATAAAACCTTACTTGTTCAGTTAATCGATAATGATACTTTAAAAGTCGAATTATTTGATGGTACATATTCGGCTGCTGAACTTCAATTTACATCAAATGCAAAAATTTATGACAGAGGATCCAGAACTTCGTTTAATGTAGGAATTGAAAATATTTTATTATTGCTAATAACATTATTAATTATAATAGCATTAGATTATGTAAGGCGCGTAATAAAAGTATATAACCGATTGATCTAATATCAAAATTATTGAAATATTATTTTCAAATTTCAAGAGAGTACATATTATTCAAATTTTATTTTCCCAAATTTTTATATTCTTTTTTCAAGAGACTTTAATAAAAGATTTTTATTGGAAATTAATTTCGACAGAAATTTGTTAGGCGTTTTATTATTTTATTAAATTTTATATTACTCTTAATGTTTTAAACTATTTCTCATGATCTGAATTTTCTAAAATTCTTTACTTGATTTGAAGAATCTTTATAGGTAATTATATTGAATACCTTTATAGAAAAAAAATTGAAACATCCTTTTAGGTGATGTTTTATTAATTTAAATTGATTGATTGAAGATTTTTTATTAGACAATGGTGCAATTAGGGTAGGATTTGCAAATCTTAAATCATTAGAAGGTGGGCCTCCAAGTGCCGATTAAAAATATATTTTACCGGAAGCTAAATCAGCGGTATCTTTCGCTTTGCCTCTCAATAAAAAATATATCCGCACTTATTTGAATAAAACCAATTGGTTAGACCATGTTTCAGATAATATTGAAGTTAATAAGAAGGCATATATCTTGGCAAATAAAATAATTGAATTACTTAAGGAAAAAGGATATAAGGCAAAACAACCACCTCCACCTGGAAATTATGTTTCTTTTAGACAGAGAAAAGGTGTTTTAGAAGAAAATATGCTTGAAGAAAGTCAATATCGCCAAGAAATACCGAATTGGAGATTAATATTATCACCACATCTATCACATAGATATATCGCTGTTCGATCTGGTGTTGCCTCATTTGGTTGGAGTGGAAATGTTGGAATCAAAGATGTGGGCACCACAATAATTCTTGGTTCTGTAGTTACCTCGTCTGAACTTGAACCAACTGATCCAATACCTCAGGAAGATTCATTTTGTGATAATTGCAAAATCTGTGTTTCTGCCTGTCCATCCGAGTGGCTAGAACGTGATAAGGAATGTTCCATTACTTTAGGTGGTATAAAATTCACTCATTGTGCTCGTAAAAGCATGCTTAGATGCCAAATCATCTGTGGCGGATTCAGCGGATTACATAAAAGTGGAAAATGGTCTACTTGGTCTCCCGGTCGTTTTCATATACCTGATGATGATAGATTATTGTTTAAAGTTTTATTGGAAGCTTATACAAAATACCAGAGGTGGCCTGAAAATAATTCTCCTAAATATAAAAGCCCTTATAAATTAAGGCTTACTTGTGGCTTCTGCCAGTTAGTATGCTTTGGTAATAAGAAAGAGACTGTAAAAAATTATAAAATGTTAATAAATTCAGGTTGCGTCATTCAAGCTGTAAATGGAGATTATATAATCCTACCCGGAGATAAAGCTAGAGAATTCTTTGAGAAACTTCCAATAAAACATCGCAAATTATATCAATAAATTCTTTTTTTAAAATAAATTCTTTATTCTAGAAAATTTAAACAAGTAATACTTGATTTCTATTGTGAATTTATTGATTTTAATCTGATTAAAAGCTCATATTTATTCTAAAAAGCTATTTTTTTTTAAATTACTTTTCTAAAATGTTCACATATTATGGTCTTAATAATATTAAAGAAAAAGCCCTTAATTTGATTATCAAAAGAAAGATTAGATTTAAAAAATAAAAAAAATTGAAATTAAAATCAAGCTTAGAAGGATTTAGAGATCAAGTTTGGGATCTTTTGTTTCTTTTTGAAAATGACTGCAATTGTCACTATATTAATCACGATTAATAGGAGTGTAACTGTGCTTTCTATTCCAATTTCAAAAGTTGAACCTGTATAATAAATTGCAGCGCTAAAAATCGGTGATACTTCAGGTACAGTTTGGTCATCTTTTAATTGTACATAAACGACTTTTTCTCCAGCACCTGACGATAAGTACCAAACAATTTCTTCGCTATAAGTGACCCAAGGCAATGATTCTATAAGCGAAACATTATTGCTGATTCTCATATATTTTGGACTGAATGCGGTTTTAACTGAATTATTGACCATATCATTTTCTACATGAATTATTCTCAGTGTAACTTTATTTGTTGAGGTTTTTTCAGCTCCATTATTTATTATTACTGAGGCTTCTGGTGCTAATGTGCACAATTTTGGTATCGCTTCGTATTCAACACTCATTCCCGTTGCGAGAGTGCCCGACGATCCAACAAATCGATAGTAATATGTTTGATAGTTAACTACAGTCGTATCATTGAATTCTTCTAAATATGGACCTGAATATACAATGGTGTTATAATTAAAGATTGATGTCGGAGATCGATAAATTGTAAGATTATTATATGGTACAGAAGAGGCTTTTGGTAATCTGAAATAGATAAATCCATTATCTGGATAAACCCGTACGCGTGGAAAGGCTGTTATTGAATCATCAGCAGGATCTAATGGATTTCTTGAAGCTGAGACTTCTGAGCCATCACTTTCACCTCCGAAGTCCGTATCCGGATTGAGCGGATCTGTTCCATAGAAAAATTCCTCATAGTTTAATAATAGATCATTATCGGGGTCGCCAAACTTTCCTTGTTCGCCAGCACTATCATTTGGATCTAGCCCATAATAGGTTTCCCAATTATTTGGAAGCCCATCTTGATCATTATCTGCACTTTTTTCTCTATCTAATATTATATGGAAAGCACCAGTCCTAATTCTCTTAAAATTAATATTATCATTGGAATCCCCTGATACATTAATGATGTATTGATAACTCCCGTTTTCTGATGTTGGTGTGAACAGATTTCCATAGATCCCATCATCTTTCAGATTATCTCCATGATTACCATCATCATACAGTGGAATTATGAATCTGGTATGATGTGATTTCCAATTTGGTGGTGTTACATTTAATGTAACAATCGCATTTGTTATTGGTTTTCTATCGGATAATAAAACTGTAAATTGAATCGGTGTTCCAATAGTCTCACAATTACCCCATCCATTCGAGATTTTTCCATTTGGTGGATCCAGTAAATCCATAGTAATAATAGTCTTAGCACTGGCTTCAACCAGATATCTTAAATTACTGCTTAATCCATTTACATTTATTGTTAGATTCCAGATACCAGTCATTGGACTGTTTATATGCCATATAGCAAACCCCATACCACTAACACTATTTGAAAAGGTTTTGGCGACTAATGTACCTGTTGGATCAAATAGATCTATAGATTCTGGATCCATTGATGCATTATAATGTGCAACAATTTCCACTGATTCCATATCATTTGTTATATCCATTTGAAATATCTTGGAATTACTAGGACTAATTACTCCTCGATCGTGATAAAATCGTTGCAGTCCCTTTATATCTTCCGAAATCGCACGATATATTTCTGCTAAATCGTTTGGAATATCTCCTGAAGCTGGATCAAAGCAATGGAAATAAACGCCACCCGTATCTGCGGATAGTTGCTGCATTCTTTTATAAGCTGCATCTGCCCCTATGGTCACTACATGAACCGGAGTGTGATTGCCTAATAAATTCGGTTTAACATCAGAAATCCACATTGGCATATTTTCTAAGCCATCACTTAACAAAATTATTGCATCTGGATTGTCCTTCACACCTCTTGTATACAACTCCTCTTGAGCATTCCACAGCCCGTCTCCAACGCTTGTTAATCCACCTGGTGTAATTCCGTCAATTGTAGTTATTGCATTATTTCTATTTGTTGTGGTTAGTTTCATTAAATTGTGAATTGTAATCGCATTGTCATTAAATTCAACGACACCTAAAAGATCATCACTCAAAAATGAGTCAACAAACAATTTTGCAGCCGATTTAGCAGCATCTATTTTCCCATTTATACTCATACTGCCAGATTTATCAATAACAAGCATATTATCATAGTATGTATTATTATAATATACACAGGAATCTTCAGTATCACTTGTTATAATATTATTATTGGAATCAATAAGATCAATTTTTAAACCATAAAGTCCATCACTGGTCTGAGTTGGTGGATTTATTATTAAGAAATATTTTCCATATACATCAGTTGCTGAAAGTACTGTAGCCTCTTTATTATTAATATATGCTTTAAAATTGTCTGTCATTAATCCATGAGCTGGAGCTGTTTTTCTGTAAGCTACATCCACTATTGCTAAAAATTTATTTGGATTGGTCGGGCTCCCTACTCTTGCTCTAGCATTCTCCGGGCTGTTTAACGGCCACTCTATATTTATTAACGGATCAGAACCTTCAAAACTGTAATCTATACGAGCTGGATTCGTGACAGAATTTTCTAACCCTATTACAATAACGCATACTTTATCAAATCCCTCATTTACAATAGCCCTTCTAAAATTCTTTGATTCTACTGTATAATAATATTCTACATCATTTCCCTTAGTGCATAATAGTGCATAATATAATTTATTATTAGTTGATTGATTAAATTGAATAGTGATCAATTTGACTCCCGAATCTACATTGATTTCATAGTATTTCGAGGACCATCGTGATATTGGATGATTCGTTCCCGAAATTTTATTAGTGGTAGTCAAAGTTGATCCACTTATTACTTTTGAAACTGTTCCATAATTACCCGATCCATCAGTTGGATTATCATCAATATAAGTCCATTCTGGAGGCACTGTAGTAGAATCAAAGTCTTTGGCATAATTAGCAATTGAAAAATCAGCAAATACATCCCGAAATCTCCTTGAAGTGCTTAGATTTTGCATTACATTGTTAAACATAGTTATTCCATCAGTCCCGGATGGGTTTATAGAAGTATCCCAGAATTTTGAGATAAAATCAATACCATAATCTGGATCTGTATGATCTGTACCGAACTGCTCACTACAATACGTCCAAAATAGAACCGCATCATATGCTAAATCTGTCAATGTTTTAGTATGAGAATTCCCTAAATAACTATGAACCTGGCGGAGGTACTGTCCACTAATTCCAACTATATTATGATGATCTAAATATGTATTGAGCTTGTCTTCACTCATTCTAGCCATTCCTTCGAGAACCCAATCCTTAGGAGGATAATCCGGATGAGTAAATTGACATATATGGAAAAATTCATGCCCTGCTACTTGAAGCGGCTCATGATCCCAATTTGAACAGTTAATAAATGCGGGTCTGAAACCCATCTTAAAATTGTCCTCTCTATCTGCACAACAAGCCCATCCATTATACCCATGCTTTTTCTCTATTGTAATTTCTATTGGAGGCTGACTGCTTTTTGTGTTAGGATCAGGAAATCCCCATGTATTTACTAATAGGTTATAAACATAAGGTAAGGTTTTATTGGCAAATTGTTCTACATATGTCTGATTTGTCCAACCAGTATCCCAATTATCTATTACAAAATTGTTATCGCTTGATATAATCGATGGTCCAGCTGCAGCCGTATTAATTGGAACCGAATAATTCGTCAATGCAAGCGGATTTAACTCAATGCTCCCTAAAATCATTACTATCATTAGAATGCTCATTAAAATTGTTATGATTTTAATTCTATTATCTGATCTATTAAAACTCATCTTTCTCACTTTTTGATTTTTAAAATCTTAAATTCCAATATCGCAATTCTTTTTAGGATTTTTTGTTTAAATACTTTAATATTTGTTAATTGTTTTTATAATTTATAGCATATTTTTCTAGAATTATTTCTTTCATCCATTAGAATACCTCCCCATTATTATTCTAATAATAAACAGCATTCAATCTTTATAATAAATTGGTTATTTAGAATTACTTTCATTACTCATGAATTGAATAAAAAAATTACATAATACTTGCAAATTAATGATCGAATATTAATAGAAATTCATTTATTTATGCTCTTTTTCAAGAGGTTTTAATAAAAGATTTTTATTAGAACTAAATTTCGACAGAAATTTGTTAAGTGTTTTATTTTAATTTTTCCATCAAAAAAAATTTAGGTCAGTCTTAAGTCTTAAGGAATCTAGCAATTCAATAATCTCGCTTTTAAACAATTAAAATTAATTCATAAGCGTAGATATATTTTCCAATAATTGAATTAAATATTTGAAATTATACATATTTTATATCAGAATACCTTATTAGGATTAATAAGAGATTCTTATAGACGAACTCCAAACAAGCTAGAGTTATAGAATTAAAATTTAATTAATTGGAAAATCATTTTTTATTATTTTCGCACAATTTAATGCACTATTTGCTGCAAGCTGAGTTCCGATACCATGAACATCGGTACCTGCAGTATCTCCAACTACATATAGTCCTTTAATATTTGGTATTTTTGAGGATATTCTATCTTTTCCCGAATGACCTGGTAGGTATGCAAGTGCCGTACCTTCTACTGGTGCCTCATCTTTACCTGTGAATTTTATAATATCTCCAGGAGTAGTGGTGTCAACAAATTCAATGTTTCCTTCTATTTCTGGGATTAATTCTAATACATATTCCCAATAAGTATCTATCCAATCTTTCCATTTACTTGTATTTGGTTTTAATTTAGCTGGAGCCATTCCACCTAAAATAATAAGTTGTTTCCCTTTTGGAGCGCAACTTGGATCCATATTACTTGTTATGGGTGCCATAAATGCGGAATAATATGGAATTTTTCCTTCATCAATCTCGTTCCACATTTTATTTAGGCTATCCGCATTTAATTCACTAAGTTTTACATAAAAAAGATGCATTGCTGCAATGTCTTTAATAACCTGCTTTTTAAGCGCTACTTTAAAAGTGATAGAACTGTATGATGATTTTAGACTTTTAACTAAATTGATGTAATCTTTTTCAAGCGTAGATTTATCAGTGATCATATCTAATACAGTTTTTTTAATACCTGCATTATTTACGACTATTGGTGCATAATATGTAGTTCCATCGTTAAGTTCAACTCCAGAAACAATTCCATCGTCTGTAATAATTTTTGAAACTCTGGAATTCAGTTTCAAGATTCCTCCATTTTTCTGGAATTGGCGTACAAATGCTGTAGGAATTGCTATTGCCCCTCCAATAGGATAGCCGCCGCCATCTCGATAAGGAACCGGGTCTTTCATGCACCAAATAAACTCTCCCGCACTTGCAAGGTGTTCGGGGATTACAAAAAAGATACCGCAAAAATATGAAATAAATCCATGAACTACAGGTGAATCGGTAAATTGATCAATATAATCTTTTAAAGGTACGTGCATTAAATCATATATTTTTTTTCTGGAAGCAGAAAACATGTCCATATAAATTTCGCGGAGCTTCATAGCATCTTCTTTCGTAGCACCTAGTTTAGATAAATAATCTACCATTAAAGTGAATTGTTCAGCAAAATCCATATCAGATCGTTCTTGTAAATCTGGCATTTTTATTCTATCACTATCTCTTGTTTGAAGTATTGTATTATATGAGAGCCCAGTCCAAAAGGGCAAATCCTTTTGCGGATTTCCTCCAGATCGTTTTAGAATTTTTGCAAAAGGACAGGAGCTCCTATTTGTATGTGAAAACATATGAACAGCAACATCTATTGTAAAACCGTTTTTCTTATAGCTGGAACATGCTCCACCGACTCTATTATTTTTTTCAAGGAGAAGGGTTTTATAACCCATATTTGATAATAATGCAGCAATTCCAGCTCCTCCTATACCTGAGCCAATTACTATCACATCAAACTGATTCGGTTCTTCTGACACAATAGACCCTCTTCTCTTTTTTAAATGTCTTACATATTTGTATTTGACATTTTATTGATTATAACTCTTAATTAAGTCTCGCTTTTTTTATTTGTTTCTATAAGATTCAATATAATAAAATTTAAGCAAAAATTGTCTTTCTTCCATGACCTTTACTAATTATTACATTAGAATCGATCATTTCTTTTTTAGTTTCAAAATCTATATTTAAATAGACACCTTCTAAACTCTCTTCAAAGGATAATCCAATAGAATCCCCTTTAAGTCTACCTTCTGGATCATCTGGATACTGGTTTACAAAATCTTCTTCTGCTTTTACCTTTTTCAATTTAGGAATTTTTCTGTGCAATGTCTGCCAGGGTAATATTATTCCTTTTTTCCAGCGTTTTTTCATAAAGTCAAAACATTCTGGTACTATATCATTAATCATGCCATGTGCTTCCTCCTCAATTGGTTGTAAATACAATCTTGATTCGCAAGTAAGACCAGAAAACATTCTAAGGAATTTCTGTCTGGTCATTACCTGAAAGCCACTGAAGAATGCGGGCACTGGGAAAAAATTGAACCAATAATCCTTTAATCCATAAAATTGTTTGCTGGCAATACCATCAAACATACATCCTATAGTTTCTATATTTGAATTTTCCATTACCATATTCAATCCGGCACTACACCAGGTAAGTATAATATGGTATGAAGAGTTACTCCATTGAGGTGTGCGTTCGTTTCTTGCATCTTTAAGGACATCTATAATTCTATCTGCGGCTTGGTCCAGATTTTTAGATTTACTTGGAATATCTCTTAATTTATATCCAAGTTTCATATGTCTACGATTGAAAAAATCGTCTTCCTCTCCACTTATAATATGCCAGTAATCAACGGGATAACCGTCTTCTATATGAGTATTTAGAGCAAATAAAATATCGCTATCAAAATCATTAATAAAGAGAAATGTCGTATCCGTGCTATCTCCAAATAATAATTTCATGGTACCTTGTTGTAAATCTGATCTAATTGCCATAGTTGGAGGAAAAAACGAATACGTCAAAATTTTTCCAGCCTTATCACCCGGGATTTCTCCATTAATAACATCTCTTGCTGTGAAGATGGATTCAGTAAGTCGAATTTTCGCCAAATCTCCAATAGTTCTACCAAACTCTTTGAAGAAATGCTGCATAAATTCCCATCCATATTCCTTAAACATTCCCCATATATTTGTTCCTAACGGTAGATAATTTTTGGTCTTAAATCCATCAGGAATATCTCCATATGTAAAATTTGGCATTTTATTTTCCTCATAAAATTATGAAAATATTTTAGATTAAATTATTATTTAATTCTTTGTAATTTAAAAATATGTAAATTTAGTAAAAATTTTAAAGTAAAAAAGAAATTTTAAAATAGAATATTTTAAAAATAAAATATTTTCAGAAAAAACATACAAATTTGGTTTCAAATATGAGTTCTAATATGTAATTCTTAAATACAGAACATAAAAATTTTGGTAATTAAAGAATTTAAAAAAATGTTTCTTATCCTAAAATAAAAATAAGGTATGATTTAAATTGAGACCTCCAATATGTGTTATCTGTAATAAAAGATTTTCTCCGAATGAAGGTGGGTTAGTATATTTCAAAAAAAGACCATCTGATTTAGAATGGGATGAAATGATGGAAAAGAAGGGTATGGTAGGGCATCCACCATATACAGAATGGTTCTGTGATAAACATTATAAGGAAGCTGAGAAATTGAAACATTTAACAATAGATAAAGCTATGAAAATATTACTTGAAAAATTCTCTAAATGAACTTAATTATAGATTAATCTCAATTAAAAAATCATCATACCTTTATTCTAAAAAACCTGGATAATTAATTATTACAATAATTGACTTATATTTGAAAGACAATTTAATTAATGAACCATTAAAATAATAAGATAATACAACGTAATGGGGAAATAATAAAACAACAAAATTGGAAAAAGGAAATAAGTAAAGTAATATAATAGCATGATAATAGAATGGTATGATACTATAATAATAAAATAAGATAATGAAAAAAATTGAAATTTATTATTCAGTAAATTTATTACCAAAATAGTTTACATGAACGAAATCTTTTAAATCTCTTCTAAATTTTTCTTCTTTTTTGAAGAAATTTCTTTCATAACCGAATCTAAAAAATAACATCAATTGATAATTTTTATCAGAAATCTTTAATATTTGTTTTAATTTTGTAGCTGCTTCTGGGTCAGCTAATTGACCGCTTACCAGTTGAACACTAATACCAAGATCATTTGCTGCCAACCAGATATTCTCCATTACTGCCCCAATGCTTATAATTCCCCATAAATGTTTTAATGATCCACAACCCTTTCTATTTCTATTATAAATCACAAACAATAGCAATGAAGAAGCTTGAATATACAATGAGTATAATTCTCCTGCTTTATCCCAGAATTTATCATCATCAATTAGTTCATGGTTCTTTTTTAGATCCAGAACAAAAGAAGGAAGTGAATTAACATGCACTCCATCTTTTTTCTCTCTTAATTCCTCATAACTATACCTGGTCCAAAAGAAATGTTCGTCAATAAATTCTTTATTAAGCCTAAATTTTACTTCAGAAATTTTTTTAATGATCTCTCTATCTTCCACGATGATGATCTCAAAAGGTTGTGTGTTATGAGGAGTTGGAGTCATTTGGGCTGCTATTAATATTTTTTTCAAATCATCTCTTGGTATCGGCTTAATTTTATAAGGTACACGAGAACTTTTTCTAAATTTAACAAGTTCTTGAAAATCCAATTAATTTATCACCTCAATTTAATGCAGATATATAATTTAATTTAGAAGATATTGTTAATAATGCCAAATTTTTATAATAAGTTATAATCATAATTATTGATAATCTTTTTATAATCTTAAATATTTAGTTATGAAGACAAAATTTTATCAATTAGAATTTTCTAAGCAATAGAATTTCTTTAAATATAATGGAATTAATACATAAAAATATTTGAAAAGAATAAATTCACCTATATAATATGTTAAAATTACTTGGTATATGACACTTATTAATTAACAATAGTTGATCAAGTATTAATCCATTTGAAATTTATGTATGAAATCAAATACAATTTGGTAATTAATATTAAAACGATAAATCTTTTTTCAGATTCATTGTAAAATATTAAAATTATTTAATAATCCATTTATAAAACACATCTGCTTCTAATTTATGTAGAAACATTGGTGTAAGTTTATGGAAAAACTAAAAGATTGGTTGAAAAAAATACAAGATTTTTTTACTAAATTGAATGAAAAAATGGATAATGAACATAAAAAATATTTTATAATTATTTTTATAGCTGGATTAGTTGTGAGAATTGTTAGTTTATGGGGTTTTCTGGCTTTTGGGACAGGTGATTGGAATGATATGAATGAAAAAGTTTGGATTGCTCTTAATACTTATTTAATCAATGGGATTGATCCATATGGTCAAACTTATGAGATGCCCATATTAGATATTATCAATATTGAAAATTTTTATCAATATCCCCCGCTATCTTTCATTATACACACACCAGCTCTGTTATGGCCTGGACCAGCTAGTTATTTTGAAGTTGATTTTATGCCAGTCTTTTTTATAATTCATTTTATTATGGATTTCTATATGTTCTATAGGTTATGGAAGGTTAAATTCAATGGTTCTGCAATCACTTTATGGCTATTGGCTGGACCATTAATGGTACTATTTGACTTCATCACTTTCATTTCAGTTCCCATGTTTTTCATTTTACTTGCATATCTAAACATGGACAAACCTAAAAGATCTGCATTTTATATTTCGTGTGGAGTTTCTGTCTATACATACTTGGGAATTCCCGCTTTATTTTTATTGACATACTTCATTAAAAAGCAGAGATGGACCGGAATAAAAAATTTTATAATAGGAGCAATACCCGCAATTTTGACTATACTACCATTTCTAATTTGGGATCCTAAAGCATTTTTAAGCGATATATTTATGTCCCAGGGAACCAGAGTTTCAGGTAATTTTATCCATCCAACATATGGAGATTCATACTGGTGGACTCATCTCTTTTCTATACCCCCCTATATAAATACAATTTATAACTTATTAGTCGACCCTAGTATACCTCTATCCCTACCTTACCTTACACCTATTCTACTAGGAATAGTTATATTGTTTGTACTTTATTTTCTAATTAAACTATATTTAAAACCATCAGTAGATCGATTAATTGATTATTCTTTCTGGACAATTTTAATCTTTATACTTATTGCACCTTCAGGATTTTTAGGCTACATGTTCCTTCCGTTTATTTTATTATCAATTAAAATTAATAAAAATTTACTCAAAAATAAATAAGAACATATATGTTCGGCTATCTAAATAACTTCTCTTTTTATTTAAATAGCTATTTTAATTAATATTTTTTGAATAATCAAATTTAACAAAAAATTAATGTTTTATGAAACAAATTAGATGAATAATTCTTAAATAGATAAATTTATTTACAAGATCATGAACAGTGGATAAAAAAAATATAATTTTTTCATAATACACATAAGTGATCTTCAATAATAATTAAACTTAATAATCAAATTCAAGATATTAATTATTAAAGAATGCTCATAAATTTTTTTTATTAAGGGTTTTTAAGAAAGAGACAAAATAAGTATTGGATGTGTTAAAAATAGGATTGCTTAACCCTATGAAAATTCCCGTTATTAGAGAATATTATAAAAAAGGACTTAGAATAGGATTTAGAGAAGGATTTTGTAAGGGATTAGGAAAAGCTATACTAATGATTATTTCAAATAAGTTTGGAAAAAAGGAATGTAATGAAATAAAAAATACAATAACTG
>CAZYEE010000046.1:0-18073 GCA_964646355.1 uncultured archaeon
CAAATCAGTTACCTCAATTTTACTTGTTTTTGAAATTTAATCTTTAATTACTCCTACAAGATCTAATATTCCCGCTATTAATACAAGTATACCTGCAAGTCCGCCAAATAATAGCATTGTTACTCCAACTACGAATAAAATAAACCAATTCACCGAAAATTTTTTAGTAGAACTGATTACACCATACGCTATCAATAAAACGACGCCTAAAACTATGTTTACAACAGCACAAATGATTGAGATCAAAAGAGCACCCAATTCTGAAGGTATAATAGTAAATGGAACACTAATCCATTGAAACACTAATACAACACCAATTATTATGGCAAGAACTCCTCCTAAAATCGATAATACTCTTACCCAACTACTAAATTCGTGTTGTTTTGATCTTTTTCTTCTTCTTCTTGGCAAATTAATCTTCCATCTTTTTTTATAGGAATTACTTAAGTTATTCAATTATGAATTTAAGTTGTTTTATTTAAATAATTAAGTAAATTTTGGGATAATTTCAATTCTATTATTTTTAAAGATTGAACTGTTTATTTAAAATTCTGAGATTTTTTCTAAAATTTTTGGTATAACGTTATTAAACAACATAAAATTAATTATTTATGTATAAATTTTAGATGTTTATACATTATCTAATGTATTCTAAATAATAAATAGAAGAGTTTTCAAATGTTTCATATATTATATTTATAATATTCAAAATTATTATCGGATTATAGTAAATTTAAAATTATATTTAAAATCAATATTGATTTTACAGCTATATTGAATTAAATTTAGGTTATTTTTGATTTTTTAAGTTATTCTTGATTTAAATTCTTCTTATGTTTTTTAATAGGTGCTACATATTCGCCTTTAAATTCTTCTACATCTATTTCCTTTCGCAAGTCTATCAGAAAAATCAGTATAAATATTGGAATTAATAAATAATAGAAGAATCCTGCCGCTGAAACTATAGTAATCGCTAAAATCGTCAAAAATGACCAGTACACTAATTTTCCTCTATATGGTTTCTTATAGAATTTATACAGATAATAGAACGTAAATAAGAACGCAAGCCCCGTCAATACTGTAGTTAAATTATTTACATACATCGGCTGTGTGGGGTCTACTATCAGATTGTATAATGAATGAATGTATGGTGTGATCGAATATAGATGTAACCACCACCAATCAGGTCCATATTTTGGAAACAGAAAATTTCCAGCTGTATTTCTGCTTGATTGTGATAGAATTATATCATAAATAAAAGTAGATGAATCCCATAATAAAAATGGAAGAATGCATAGTATCGCAGGAATCAACCCTAATAAAAATTTTAATAAACCTTTCCATTTGCTTTTTTTCACATGATATACAAAGAAAAACAATGCAGGAATTGCTAAATATGTATAAGTAGCTACTCCTAATCCTATATATAACGATGATTTAAACGCATTATCCATATTTAAATATGCTAATACCAAGAACATTAAGGGAACTGAGATAAATGTCACAAAATCTAGTGCTATAAATAGGGCTCCAGCCAAGCACCAAACTGCTGCAGCACTCCAATGATAACCCGCTTTGAATAATCTATAATACATATAAAAATCCATACACAAATGAAGAATAAAAAATCCTGGCATAAAATCCATTATACCAATACTTTGTGGCCCAGGAAATAACAATACCGGTAAATGAATGATAAAAGATAATGGCGGATATTGATACCAATTTTCAACATTCGGGTTTGGCTCTACTAAATGCAATACTTCCATTCGATATTCTTGTCCATATGGATTAATTCCGTTGATTAAATAATTTATTGCCAACCAAACTTTCTCATTCATATCGTTCCAATCGAGATCCGCAATTGAGAAATAATGCAATAAAACAAGGAATCTCATTATCATTCCTAATACAAATATGATCAAAAATGCTTTAAGTCTGTGATTTCTTATCCATTCCGTTAAATCCAGCAGCTTCTCATATAACTGTTTTAGTTTTTCTTTCATTTGGACCACAAAAATTTTTAGGGTTTTAAAGAAACTTTTTTACAATAAATATTTAAAATTTTTTAGCTTTTATTAATCGAATGTAAATATTTTTTATAATTTTGAAACGATTAAATAGATCTAAAAATAATAAACATAATGTTGATAATATAAATCTTTATTACGAACCATAGCATCCGTCATTATTTTGTTTAAAATATCTCATTGGTTAAATAATTAAATTTTCTCAAATTAACTATGGATTTTATGGATTTTACTTGGTCAATATTAATTTTAAAAATAGATACGATGAAAAATAATTCGTAATTCAAGATTTTTATTCTTAATTAAAATGAGATGTTTAGGTTGTAATATGATTGATATTGTGAATATATATCTTCTGATCTTATTCTTTCATTTTAAGATGTTAATAATAATAATTCATCGACTTTTGCTATTTTATATTATTGTCTAATAGAAATTATCCTGCAATTTTAAATGCTACATCTACTTAAAAAATCATTCAACATTTTACTTAAATTAATAAATTTAACTCTGTTTTTAGTTTTATTTAAAAAAATCAAGTAAATCAAGCTCAAGGTTGTTAGTTTACCACCATATTTACCCTTTTAATTTAAGCTCTTGTTTTTTATTCGATTTATTTTAATCAATACTATGAAAATTAAAATATAATTGTTCTTAGGTGATAATACTTAAATAATTCTAGACGATTAAAATTAATCATGGATAGATTTTTTCATTATAAAACGATATTACGTAAAATTCATACTAATAAACAGATAATATCAATAGTAATTTGTTTTTCATTAATATTCTCTATATTTTCTATATTTTCTATGTTTATACTAAACTATATAGATTTCAATCAGAAATCTAACAATCATCATAATCTTAATAATAATATTAATATTTTGGATGAAGCTAACTTGATATTTCAATATCTTCATATAACCGATAATAGGGTTTCACCCAATGAAATTACAAAATGTAATTTCTATCTAAATAATACAGGAAATTTAACAGCTACTGATATTATAATCACTTTATATTGTAAATATGAGAATTCATCATATATTCCAGATCAAATTATAAATTATTCACTACCTATTCAACCAAGTAAGACTTCAAATTTTCTAAGTTTTGACATAATGAAAAACAAAACAGGAACTTACTACTATATAATTAAAGTTCAATACAATTATACTTGGGGAGTAATCAATTATACAAAATATTTGAATTCATCAATAATACAAATTATAGTTGGTTTACAAAGTACACCTACAATTAACTTATATTTATCTGTTTATAGTGGCAAAACGAGCATAATAATGGAATTTCACAATTGGGATGGTTATGTCAATTTAACTTATAATTTTATGATACAAATAGACGACTTGGATATAAATCCAATCAATATAACTGTCTTAGTAGGTCCGTATACCTCCAATATGACATACATTTATGACATTAATTATTCTCCTGATCAATTGGATTGGTGGGAAAAATTTATTTATTATACAAATTTTAAGATAGAACGGAAGGTAACTATCCATTATGAAGTTTCTGTTAATGATTCGGAGGGCAATAAATACAGTTATATTAATATTAATTTCTATGGAAGTAGATTTGAAAATATTGACGCTAATAATTTTTCAGTCCCTGTTTATTTGGAATATAGTTTTACATATTTACAGATGATTTTCTTTATGATCATAATATTGGGCGGAATTTTTGCATTTGGTTATTTAATAACCCGTTTTAAAAGTCATAAGGAGCCCAGTGAGTATGAAAAATTATTCTCAAAAATAACGAGCGAATCATTCATTAAAAGAAAACCCATTGAAAATAAAGTAACAAGAATTGAACTTTTAAGTAAGCGGAATGATATTTTAAAATGGATGAAAGATAAACCCGAATTTTATTCAAATTATAAAAAGTTAAAAAATATTTATCCTAAAATTATAGCATTTTTAGCAATTTTCATGCTTGTATCTTTTATTACCTTAATGGTCAGTATTCCATTTTTAAATTTAATTTTAGTTTATATTATGTTAATAAATTTAATACTTTCCGTTCCTTGTTTTGTAATATTCTACAAAATTGACCAGAAATTATTGAAAAATATGTATTTTCTGTACATCAAGGATCATCCTGAAATTATAGTGATCAAGAAAGATACTTGGATTTATATTAAGAAATATAGATCGCTTCCAGGATTTATTCTTGGTTCTATTATATATGGTGCTTTAACTTATGTGCTCCTGATTATAACATTATCTAAAATGGGTTCTTCTGGAGATTTTTTTCTATTTAATATAATTAGTCTATTTGGTGCATTGTTTTTTGGGCTATTATTTGGAATTATATATTATTTCTTGTTCAATTATACCGTTAATCCTACAGTCTATTATGCTATATTTGCTTTTGTTTTTGGATATCTATGGGCAATGTTGAATTTTGATTCAAATTATATTCCAATTATAATTCCAATTGGAATTTTTTCGGCTATCGTCATATTAATCAGCTTTTTAATCAATAAATTAATCAATACTATTATTAATAGATACTTACTTAATACAATGATATCAGATTTGAACAATTATTTTAAAGAAAATTCCGAATTATATCTCCCAAATTGGAATTTTCTTTATGATAAACATCGTTTCAATTTATTTATTAAAGGATTAGACAAAACATCTTTTAATTTAAATATCGAAGGTTCTTATTTGATTAAAAAAAGTTAAATGATGAAATTCTTATGAACGGTCCATTATTCTGTAAAAAATGTAATAAAGAGGTAATAATTTACGGAGTTTCTTATTCTGAAGGTATTGACAGTTATTTAGATGAATTCAGAGAAAAAATGGAAAAAGATGGAAAATTGGTATTATTTAATCCCCCTCCTTTTGGCCCTTATTTTTGTCCAATCTGCGGAACAAAATTAGAAAAAAAAGAACCTTAACCTTAATCATTAAAGAATTTCAATTTTTTTTTCTATTTTTCTAAAATTTTCTCTATTAGATACTTTTAATTACAAATAATTTTCCAGCAATCGATTTTTTATTATTCAAATTATCAATATGTTTTTTTTAAAATTAAATACGAGAGGAAAATCCAAATATTTAAATAATACATGGTTCAATAATTTTAATCACCATAGCTTAAAATCTGGTAAGAATTCAGATAGAATTTATGTTTAAAGGGGCTGTGAATATGGCATCAGAAGAAAAGTATAGGGAAATAATTATTAAAGCCTTAACCGATCCTAATTTTAGGCAAAAGCTTAAAGATTCTCCTGCGTCAATTTTTGGAGTAAAAGAGTTATCTTCCAGAAGTTTAGAAGAAATCAACTCAATTCTCGATTTAGTTTCGAATTTAGATTCCCAAATTTCAAAAATTACTAAAGGACTTGTTGAATTACCACCTTGCAAACTTTAATACAGGTAATAAATTGGTCAAATTTGTTTTTCAACGAGGACCCGCATTTTATCACCAATTATTTCTATTTTTTTAAATTTAAAATCAATTTATAATTTTAAGATAGATTTCAAGTAATACAGAGATGATAAATAATGCTGAAGACGACAAATAATACAGAGATGATAAATATTGCATGTTAGACATGATTTTGAATTTCGAGGTGAACATATCTCATTTGATTTTAATTGGAATATACCCAAACAAAGAAATGATATTGGTAATATAAATTCAATGGCACTGGACATTGCAGGTGGGTGCAATCTGGAATGCATATATTGTAGTGAACGAGCCGTATTACCTCAAAGGAGACCAATGTCTCTTAAAATAATCTACAAGGCATTAAATTGTTTCATTAAGTGGTCGAAAAAGAATAGTAATGTATTTATACATTTAGCGAATGGAGAACCTTTACTATATGCAGATAATGTTCGGAAATTGGGAATTAAAGCAAGAGAATTAACAAAAAAATCCAATCAGAAATTGAATCTGTTCTTAACTACAAATGGCACCCTATTAAATGAAAAAATTTGTAATTGGATAATATGTGAGGGTTGGAATATAAGAATTAGCATTGATGGTCCCGCTTCAATCCATAATAAATATAGAGGAGAAGGAACTTATGAATTGATTGAAAAATATTTATGTTATCTGGCTAAAAAAATTCCCAATAGATTATGGACTACATCCGTTTTATGTCATGGAGCTAATTTTTCTGAAATATTCAAACATTTAGCAAATCTAAAGGTTAAAAATATCGATTTTTCACCTGTTATCTCAAAACCGCACAGTAAACTGACTTTGAATAATACTGATTTAATTAATTATAGAAATTTTCTTCAAAATTATGTGTATCAAATCTATAAATCCAAATCCCAGCCTGTATTTAATCAATTCAAAAATAGAATCCTAAAAGTGATTGGATTTGGAAATACTCCTTTTTCATGTTCTGCGGGTAGAAAACTGGTCGCGGTTGATTCTAATGGAGATTTATTTCCTTGTTTTAGGTTTCTTGGGTTGAAAAAATATAAAATAGGGGCTCTGAATAATGGTTTTGATCCAGAATCCGTTCATAATTTTCAATTAAATGTTGCGAGACCTGTTATTAAAATACCAAAATGTAGAAAATGCTGGGCTGCACCATTTTGTGGTGGTCCTTGTTATGCTCAAATGGAATTGTTTAATATCAATGCCAATATTCCTCCTTCTGATTATTGTGGACTGATTAAATCTGAATGTGAAGCAGCTATATGGTTGGTAGAAAAACTCCGGCAAAAAGACCCAGAAAAACTTATTAAATATTTAAATGGTAATATAAATTCACTTTTTGATTAATAAACAAAATATTTTCATTATGATCCATGTAAATTTGTCTAAAGATTCTAATCAAATAGAAGAGGATATTTATAATGCAAATAACCAAATCAAACAAAAAAATATCTCGATTTCTTTTGTTTCAAATTATTCTTATTGGGCTACTTTATTCAGCTGCTGCTGTTTTTGGGTTTATTGAAGCTGAATTTTTTAATACTTATTTAGATCATGTCTTAGAGTTAAATGTGGCTGTTGCAGTTCCAATTATGGTAAATTTATCCGCAGTTATGGGCCTTGTTATGAATTTATGTTTAGGGATTCTCAGCGATAATACCAGGACTAGATTCGGTAGACGAAAACCCTATTTGATCTCAGGTGGGCTTATTGCTGGAACTTTTATGTTTTTATTTGCATATTCTCCGAACTTTTTTATATGTATAATTATAGATGTAATTATTATTGGAATTGCATCCAATGCATTTTATGTGGCACAAAGGGCACTGATTCCTGATGTTGTAGAGATTGAAAAACGAGGCAGAGCAAACGGAATAGCCTGGATCTTTTTTATATTTGGAATGGTCTTTTCTTTAACTTTATTTTTGATATTAAATGAATTTTTTGGAACATCTACAGAGGATGGAGTTATTATTCGCCAAGAAGGCTATGTGTTTGCTCTAGGTATTGGTGGAATTTTCACAATTATTACTTCATTAATTGGATTCTTTTTTATAAAGGAGAAAAAACCTCATGAATTACCCCCAAAACGTTCATTCTTCAAGGATTTTAAAGATATTTTTAATATCGATGAGTTGAGAGAAAATAAAGATTTTTATAAATTGGTTATTGCTATGACCATTTTTAATTCGGGAATTGCGGTGATTCAACCTTTTTTATTTATTTATATTTTTAGTTTAGGTTTTGCTACCACAGATCTATTACTAATCTTAGGTATCGCAATGCCATTTTTATTAATTATAATTTATCTATTAGGACAGCTTGCAGATAAATATGGAAGAAAAAAATTCATAATTCCTACCATTCTACTTGCATGTATTGGTTTTTACATACTTCCATTCTTAAATCCCTCTAATATCCTATCGATTCCCTTTTATATAATTGGTTTTTTATGCGTTTTAATTAACATTTTTGCGCTCTTAACACCATTAAATGCCTTGTCCCAAGACCTACTACCCGAAGATAAAAGAGGTAAGTTTCTTGGAATTCTTAATATCATTCAAACAATATCTCAAAATATTGGAGTTTCAATTGGTGGTCTAGCTATAGCATTTTTAGGAGATGTTGTTTGGATCTTTGCTATCGCCCCCATTTTCTTCATCCTATCAATTCCGATTTTTTTAAAAGTTAAAGAGACTCTACCTTCTATAGATCAATAAAAATACTTCTAATATTCTATCATTTTTGGATAGAATAGGTTCCTTTTATCTTACACTTGATTTAGCACTGAAAATATTTGTTAGAAATCTATTTATGTTTGAATTGAATATTCTTTAAGCAAAGATTCAATTTTCATTTAAAAAAGCACTAAGTGTGAACTTATGATTGACACATATCTTCCAAATAAAAGATCTATTAAAAAACACAAAGTTCCTGAATGGTTTCATGATGTTAAATTTGGTATATTTATTCATTGGGGGCTTTATAGTATTCCTGCATTTGCTCCTACAAAAAAGGGAAGTATAATTGATCTTATAAAAAAAGAAGGATGGCTCGGACATTTTAAGAATAATCCATATGCGGAATGGTATTTAAATTCTATTAAAATAAATGATAGCCCTGCGCAGAAATATCATTTTGAAGTCTATGGTAATAATTTTTCATACGATGACTTCGTTCCCATTTTTAAAGAAGAGGTGAAAAATTGGGATCCTGAAAAAATGGCTGAATTGTTCAAAAAAGCAGGAGCACAATATGTAATACTTGTCACTAAACATCATGATGGATTTTTACTCTGGCCCAGTGAAAATCCGAATCCAAATAAAAAAAATTGGCATTCAGATAGAGATATTGTAGGTGAACTAACAAATGCTATTAAAAAACGCGGTTTAAAAATGGGCTTTTATTACTCAGGGGCTCTCGATTGGTCTTTTACCCCTAAAAAGGTAATAAAACATGTAGTTGACTTAATAGATAATGGGCCTACTTCAAAAGAATATACAGAATATGTAAATAAACATTATTATGAATTAATTGACAAATATACTCCTTCAATTCTATGGAATGATATCGGTTATCCCCCAAAAACTAATGTTTGTGAAATAATCGCATATTTTTATAACAAAATTTCCGATGGAGTTATAAATGATCGATGGGCTCAGACACCAGGTTGGTTCAGAAAACTCGTTAAAATCTGGCCTTTTAAACAACTAGCTTCTTATATAGCTAAGAAAATGATGATTAATGGAAAAATACCAACAAATATTGTTCATTGCGATTTTATTACACCTGAATATACCACTATGAGTTCAATTTCTGAAAAAAAGTGGGAAACGACCCGAGGAATCGGAAACTCTTTTGGTTATAATAAATTTGAGACATCTGAGGATTATCTAACAGCCCGTGAATTAATCCATCTATTAATTGATGTTGTTAGTAAAAATGGTAATTTGTTGCTGAATGTAGGACCAAAAGCAAATGGCGAAATACCTGAAATTCAGAAGGATCGAATACTTGCTATTGGTAAATGGCTTGAAGTTAATGGTGATGCTATATATGGAACTAGACCTTGGATCATTGCTGAATCATGTAGTTTAGAAGATATCCCGATTAGGTTCGCTCAAAAAAATGATACTCTTTTTATATTCTTACTTGATTCCTTAAAAATTAAAAAAATCACGATACCATCTATTAAAGTACAAAATAATACTACTATTTCACTTTTAGGTATGAATGAACAATTAGAATGGGAACAGAATGGAAATAATTTTATTATAAAAATTCCTAAACAGCTTAACGAATTTCCTGCATATACCTTGGTCGTTAGACCAAAACCTTATCTAATAAGTTAAAAGCATATAAACAAAAATTCCATATGTTATATTGATTTTCTATCGATATAAATTACAAATAAAAATGATGAAAAATAATTTATTTGATCCTTTTAATTTTCAAGATAAATGATATTTTAAGCTATTAATAAAAATAGATTTTAATTGGTGTCAATGTATAGAAACTTTCCACTTTGTCAAATTTAAAATAGCAAGTTTCTGGTCTTAATATATATGACCCAGTAGAGAGTTCAATATCGATTTCGTTAGATTCTTTTATTGAACTATTAGGTTCGATAACTATTTCCTCTGGCTTATCCAATTCATCTCCTCCCCAAAATGCAATCTCATTCTTAGCAATATCCTCGATTCTTAATGAAATCAGTGCTGATTTACTTACTGTAAATTTTATTGGTTTATCTTTTGATATATTTTTAATTTCAAGATTATATTTCAAGAAATCTTTTTGTTTATATTTCTGTCCTGATTCCAAAATAAAGATAACTTCTAATTTTAGGCTATCATCAGGAAATATTCTATATACTGGTAATTCTTTTATTTCCTCTTCATTTATGAATCTAAAAATCAAGTTCTTCTTTTTTAATAAAGGAATTAATTCGTCTATTAAGTAAGTACTTTTAGTTTCATCTAATATATCAATAAATTGGTTCCACGGACCTATATCAAAATAAATTTCGGTTATTTCATCATTATCGACTTTAAAATGACTTATATCGAATCCATAACTTTTTAGTATATTACATTCATCTGATTTTATGTTTAGTTTGCTTCCAAAAATCCCTAGATACATTTTCTAAAACACCCATTTTTTTCGTTCATATTTTTAATTTAAATATGGTTAATTTATTTAAATATGATTAATTCATTTTATGAAGCTTTTTGAAATTATTACTAATATTTTTTAAAAATGTTTAAAAATTCAAAATTTAATTGACCTTCTCATCCAATTCAATTATTTTTCGTTTCCAATCAATATATTTTAATAATTTTAAGAGTGTTCTTGAAGCTCTTTCCATTGATTCAAAATGGGGCACTCCAATCTTGCAAAGTCTGTCAATGAACTCTTTACGGTAATGGGTAATTTTCACGTTATTTACATTGAAATTTGGGATAATAACAATTACTGGCTTGGTGGTACTTTTACAAGCTCTTTTTATATTTCGGACAAATGATCTGCCTAAACCTTCATCTTGCATTCGCTCAATAAATCTCGGTAATCTTTCTATCATCATATAAAATACAATTACATCGATGTTCGGATCTTTTGCCACTTCAATCATTGCATCAGAACAGACTCTTGGAAGCCAACCATATACACCTAAATCTACTGGATTTCTCGTACTTGTATTAACCTTTTGAATGAACTGCTGGATATTATCCCTTGTCCTTTTTTGTAATTCTGGGACTTTAAGTCCATTTCTGAGAATTTGGTCCGTCATCTCCACACATGATCCTCCACCCGGAACAATTATTCCAATTCTATCACCTAACCTTTTCTCTGCTAGATATAAACTTCCCATTGTCAGATCTGCTAATTCTTCAATAGATTCGACAATAATTCCTCCATTCTGTTCTATAGCACTTTTAAAAATCTCATATGAGGAACCGACTGCTCCTGTATGTGAAGCAGCAGCTTTTATTCCACCTTCTGTTTGTCCCCCTCTCCAAAAAATTACAGGTTTAATTTGAGCAACTCTCCTTAGAATCTTTAGAAATTCATTAGCACGTTTAACTTCCTCTATATAACAAGATATAACTTTTATATCTTTATCCTTACCGAAATATTCAATAAAATCTTGGATCTTTAAATCACATTGATTTCCAATACTTACTAATTTATTAAATGGGAATCCTCTATTCTCTCCGATTTCGAAAAATGAACCTGAGTGTCCTCCCGATTGTGAAATAAATGCGGTCGCAGCCTTTAATGGTGTTTCATGAATATCCATTATTTCGGTAGTAGTAATTCTTGATTCACGACAAAATGGGCCCAGGCAATTTGGTCCAATTATTCTGGGCCCCCCTTCTGCCACAATTTTCCGTAACTCATCTTCTAATGCTCTTCCATCCTCCGTCCCTAATTCAGAAAAACCTGAAGTAAATATAGTTGCGAATTTCACTCTTTTTTTAATACAATCCCGCAACACTCCAGGTACATACTCTCGTGGTACCCCAATTATTACGTAATCTATCTCATTCTCCGGGATTTCAAGTATACTTTTATAAGCTTTCGTTCCGAATATCACTTTATCTCTATTTCTATTGACACAATATACCGGCTTATCAAAACCCACTCTTTTTAATGCATAATAATGAGCGGTTGATCCTTTAATAGGGATATCTGATACCCCTATCAAGCAGAGATTGTTTGGATAGAATAGTCTGTCCAAATTTACCATTTTATCACGTTATTGAATTTTAACTTTTTAAAAGAATTTTTTTGTTAATGGATGATATTCATTTCCTAGATTTTTATTTGATATTTGAATTTTACTCTATTTGAGTTTCAATTTGTATATCACTTTAAATACGGTATCAATTTGAAAAAATCTTACATGCAAATCAGCAAAATGTTAATTATAATTCAATCTATCATCTATATATCTTCTAATTATTTATCATCATTTCAAGAATCAAAATATTAGGAAAAACAGCTGAAATATGTCTAAAAATAGTGAAATTTGTACATAAATTAAGGCTCATTATTTATTTATGGTTCCAATTACAAAATTTTCTTCAAATAATTACAATTTTTTATTGCATGTCCTTCAAAATCATTATTAAAATAAATATAAATTTGATTTATACGATTAACAATTTTTTTAATCTTATGACTCCATTCTTCCAGTTCTTTATCGCTATAATTATATCTAAACCAGTTATTTTTTCCATGAAATCTTATATATGTTATTTTTGATGTTATTATTAAATCATTAGGCAATTTGGGCGCACTTACACTACAAAAAGCAATATTATTCTCTTTTAGTTTATCATATACTTCCCCATTCCACCAAGATTTATGCCTAAATTCTATAACATTCTTAAATTCAGGATTAACTTGTTCAATAATGTTATTTAATTTTTCCATATCAAAATGAAAGGAAGGAGGTAATTGAAATAATATACAGCCCAATTTTTCTTCTAATAAAGATGCACTTTTATAAAATTTGTCTATTATTTCTAAAGTATCATTAAATCGTTTCTTATGAGTAACAAGCTTATTCATTTTTAACGAAAAAATAAATCCCTCTGGTGTTCTATTAGTCCATCCTTTTAAAGTTGAATCTTTTGGAAATCTATAAAATGTACTATTTATTTCAACAGTATTGAAATGTTGCGCATAATATTCAAGCCATTTACGTTTGGAGTAATCTTCTGGATAGAAGATATTCCTCCAATGATTATAATAAAAACCTGAACATCCCAAATAAAATTTAATATTCATCATATCATATATAGATTCTAATAATTTATATTTTAATCCTTTTAATTTTTAATTTCTTTTGACTATAAATTCACTTATTTTTTATTAATCTACGTAAAAAAAGTACATAATAAACAAATTAAATATGACTATTTTCAATTAAATGATTTGAATTCTGGTATAAATTTATAATTTGAATGAATTTCATATTATATTTTCAATTATCATCAATCAAAATTATTTTTAAAATCAAGAATACTAATTTAATAATAAAATTACGTAGATTTAGTAATTATCTCCTTTTTTATGTTATTTATGTCTATTAATCAAACTTTTTCAGATATTTCGAAATCGCATATAATTTTATTGTATTACTATTTAAAATTCTGAATTATTACTTTAATTTTAATTTTCAGTAAAGAAAATAGAAAATTATTAAAATGTATTATGTAAAATTAAATAAAAATCCAAATTTTATTGATTGAAACATTTATATCCATAAAATAATTTATTTGGTGAGAATGCCAATTGAGTAGTAATATAATTTCACGATTAAGGGAAATTCTAGGCAGTGAAAATCTTTCTGACGATCCAAGCGTGCTTAAGCAGTATGAATCTGATGCAAGCCTTTGGTTTACTGAACCAAGAATGCCGATTTGCGTAGTCTGGCCCAAAAATATTAAAGATGTTCAGAGTGTAATTAAATTAGCAAATGAACTTTCTTTTTCAATTACTGCAACAAGTTCAGAACCTCCAAGATTTCATGGTACTTGCGTTCCTAAGCGAGATAATACCGTTGTTATGGATTTTACTAAAATGAAACAAATTTTACAGATGGACCGAAAAAATAGAGTAGTTTTACTCGAGTCTGGAGTCAATTTCGGAGAGTATATTGCAGCCGCTAAGGAGGCTGGGCTTAGACCACATTTACCATTATATCCATATGAGAAAAAATCTGTAGTAGGGGCAGCTTTAGATAGAGAACCTATTACAATTCCAAAATATCATTGGGATACCTCAGATCCTTTATTGTGCCTTGAACTTGTTTTTGGTACTGGTAATATGTTTAGGACTGGTGCTGCAGCTGGTCCTGGAAATTTATCAGAGCAGAGAGAATCTGGAGGTGCTCAAAAGAACCCAATGGGACCAACTCAATTTAGTCCCTTCAGAATTGTCCAAGGTGCTCAAGGTACAATCGGACTTGTTACCTGGGCATCTCTTAAAGTTCAACGTGCTATAGATAAACGAAAAATTTTCTATATTACATCCGAGCAGCTAGATACTAATTTTGATTTTATTTATGAGCTCCTTAAATACAGGCTTGGTGATGAACTTTTCGTTTTAAATGGGTTAAATCTTGCCGTCTTGTTAGAAAACGACCAATCAAGCATCGAAAAACTCAAGAATAATCTTCCAGAGTGGATTGGAATCATTTCTATTACTGGAATTGGTGAATTAGCAGATAGCAAATTAGAGTGGCAAGAAGGAGATATTAGAGAATATGCAGATAAATTTGGAGTGAAGATAGAAACACAGATCTCGAATATAGATAATGAAAGTGTCAGGGTCATTTTAGAAGAAGCTTCACCTGTTCCATGGAGACTCAAATACAAGGGTGGATGTAGTGATATCTTTTTTATTACAACATTAGATAAAACTCCTAAATATAAAGATATTGTATGGTCTATTGCTTCTAAATATAGTTTCGATACAAAAAATATTGGAATCTATATTCAGCCAACAGTTCAAGGTTGTAATGTGCATTGCGAATTTGATTTATATTTTGATCCCAATAACAAAGAGGAATCTGAAATCGCTAAATCTGTTTTCATTGAGAGTAGTCAAGCCTTAATCGACAACGGCGCGTTTTTCAATCGTCCGTATGGTATCTGGGCTGATATGATTTTCCCAAAAATTCAAACCGAAGTTGTTGATGCCATGAAAAAAACAAAAGGTATTTTTGATCCGAATAATGTGCTCAGTCCAGGAGCCCTATGTTTTAAGGAGGTGCAAAAATAATGACTCTAGAAAAATATGTTGAAATAATGGAAAGGTGTGTCCGTTGCTCATTATGTAAATGGATACCACAAGTCCAAATAAAAAGTAGTAAATATGCTATAATCTGTCCTTCAATCGATGAATATAATTTTCATAATTATTCTGGTAGTGGTCGAATGATTACAGCCCTAGCTTTACTTTCAGGTAAAGTACCTGTAAATGATAAATTATTAGAAGTTGCGTATGCTTGTCCTGAGTGTGGTGGGTGTGATGTATCTTGTAAATATCTTAATGACTTAGAACCACTCGAAGTTATCCAAGAACTTAGAGAATACCTTGTCGAGAAAGGCTATGGGCCTCTACCTCGTCAAAAACTATATGTTGAAAACGCCTTGAAAGTTAATAATCCTTATGGTGAACCCGCTGAAGATAGAAAAAAATGGCTTCCATCCGATATAAAAATGGATCCTAATTCAGAAATTGGGTATTTCGTTGGCTGCACTTCTTCCTATCGAAGACAAGAACTTGCTCAAGCAACCGTTAGAGTATTTAATAAACTTGATATCAATTTCAAAATGCTGGATGAGGAAGTTTGTTGTGGCTCTCCATTATATCGTGTAGGTGAAGTAGAGAAAGCAAAGAAATTAATGAAAGAAAATATTGAAAAAATAAAAAATGCCAATATAAAGACTTTAATTACTAGCTGTGCTGGCTGCTATGCTATGTTTAAGGCAGAATATCCGAAAGTAATGGGTGAAGACCTTCCCTTTAAAGTATTGCATACCTCTGAATTCCTTGAACAGCTTTTGAATGAAGGAAAAATCAAATTTAAGAAAGAACTTTCTATGACGGTTACTTATCATGACCCATGTCATTTAGGTCGTGGCTCTGAGCCCTATCCTAAATGGAATGGCACCTATCAAGAGATCATTCCGTTGATTAAATTTCCAGTCCCAGCAAAACCAAAAAGGCAGGGGACTTATGGTGTTTATGAGGCACCTAGAAACGTATTAAAACAAATTCCAGGAATTAAACTAATTGAAATGGAAAGAATCAGAGAATACGCTTATTGTTGCGGTGCTGGAGGTGGCGTTAAAGCCCAATTCCCCGAATTTGCATTAAATACCTCCAAACGAAGAGTAGAAGAAGCTATGTCCACTTCTGCTGATACCCTTGTAAGCTGTTGTCCATTCTGTAAGACTAATTTATTAGATGGTATCAAGGCACTCGGCTCAAATATGAAATTTTATGACTTAGTTGAATTAATTGATATGATTTTATAATAAAGGTGATTTGTTTATGGAATTAGATGATGATTTATATAAAAAATTTGCAGAAATTGTTGGCGAAAAAAATATATCAAGAGATCCTGTAATCCGTCAAGGTTATGCCTATAATTGGGGTAATGATACTATTAATATTAAACGTGGTAAAGAGTCAAGTTTATTTGTTGATGCTCCAATTGCGGTAATTTTACCTGGTAGT
Source organism: uncultured archaeon (assembly GCA_964646355.1). Taxonomy (GTDB): domain Archaea; phylum Asgardarchaeota; class Lokiarchaeia; order Helarchaeales; family HEL-GB-B; genus HEL-GB-B. The sequence goes on from CAZYEE010000046.1 coordinate 16,731, forward strand.
ACTGAAGAAGTCCAGAAAGTTGTCAAATTATTGGATGAAGTTGGGCTCAAATTTAAAGCACAATCCACGGGACTTGGACCTTGGACCTGCGTCTCCTCAGAAGATGTTATGCTCATCGATCTTCGCAGAATGAATAAGATCCGCAAAATTGATCCTAAAAATATGTATGCCGTTGTTGAACCTTACGTTACTGGAGGGACCCTTCAAGCAGAATTGATCAAATTGAATTTAAACTGTCATATGCCGGGTGCTGGGCCCATGGTTTCTCCACTCGCTAGTTCTACCTCTATGTGCGGACCTGGATTTACTTCTGAAAGTACTGGATTCTCAGGTCGGAATGTACTGGGCACTGAATGGGTACTTCCAAACGGAGAACTCCTAAGATTGGGCTCTCTTGGACTTGAAACTGAACCTGATTGGTACAATGGTGATGGTCCAGGATTTAGCCTGCGAGGTGTAATGCGAGGCGCATCCGGAACTAAAAGTGGTCTGGGAATTTTTACTGCTGTCGCTATTAAATTATACCCGTATCCATGCGAACCAAAATGGAACTTGACTGGAGTCTCTCCTCGATATGAATTTGAAATACCTAATTACATGAAATTCTATATTCTTAGCTACAAAAATTATGAGGGCGTCGAACACGCAATGTACAGAATCTCTGAAGAAGAAATCGCTTTTATGTTATGGAGCACATCCAATCTTGCACTCGGTGCTCTATTTGCTCGAAGTAAAACAGAACTTATGCAAATGGCATCAAGAGCAGCTTCCTTCAAAAAACCTCTAGTCGTTATGATCTGTGCACGGACTAAACGAGAATTTGAATATAAAATGAAGGTAATGGAAAAAATTATTGAAGAAACCGGCGGAAAAGATATGATCGCTAAAGGTAAAATAACACCTGAATCACAAGCTTATTGCGAAGCCCTTCGAAGTATGATGGGATTCCACGGATTCCTTGCTACAGGCTCATTCCAATCCTCATTTGGCGGGATCGATTCTATTGCAGTATCTTTTGAAATGGTTAAAGTTAATATTCCAATCAAGAAAAAATATACCGAAAAAAAATTGCTTCCTGAGGATAAAGGAGAAAGTCATTTTATTACGACATATGAATGGGGACATTACGCTCATGCCGAAATGCCTACTATGTATAATGTAAATATTCACAAAACTAGACAAGCTATGGTCGACTATTTTGACGAAGCCGATGACGCAGCACTTCAACACCATTTGAATATACCATTCTTTATTGAAGGTGATGAATTACATGATAAATGGGGCCCATATGTCTGTAATTACAATATTTGGCTCCGTAAAATTAAGGAAACTTTCGATCCTAA
>CAZYEE010000047.1:0-6530 GCA_964646355.1 uncultured archaeon
TTCAAAACATCCATTGGAGATTCAATGGATGTGAAAAGCTCACCCTCAGCGCCATTCTACTTTTATTTTCGATAATTATTGAATTAAAATAAATTTATCATTTATTAGAATAAGTTTAGTTGATAGGGGGAGGTCTAAGCTAAATAAAAAAATAGAATTTGAAGAATATTTGGTTAAATAAATATATTATATTAGATTAAAAGGAAAGATTCTTATTTTTTAAAGATCTTAATAGAATATTTTTAAAAAGGAGATGGACTGGTGGGGATTCGAACCCCAGGCCTATCCGTAGTCGCTCTATATGAGCGAGCTTTCACGATGCCAACGTGACGATCTACCAACTGATCTACCAGCCCTCAAATTAGGTTTAGAAATAGTAATTCATAAAGTTATTAAAATTTTATTATGGAGTTAGGGTTAAAATTAGGGTCAAACGATGCGGGTGCGGTTAATTTTACGTCGGCGCCAATTATAATTTTTAAGTCTGGGGGACCGACCGAAACCACAGGCAGAGCAGGTGCGGTGTTTTTTATGATAGGAGTTTCTGCCGCATCTACGACATTTGATGTGGATTTTTTTATTTTTTTTACCGAAGGAGGGGGTACCTTTGGTCATTATTCCTATTCCTCACTTTTATCATTGATAGGGATACGGGGTGGGCTAATAATGATGACATTATCCCCTCGGACAATAATAGTACCGAGTTGATTAATAATTTGTTCGCCGTCATCATTAATATTAATTTCTTCGGCTTCATCCAACACGAGGTTCATGTGTTGGTCAAAGCCACGAAGTTTTCCGCGAAGTTCGCGTTTACCTTTTAATTTAATTAGAACGCGAGTTTCTAAAGATTTTGTGAGCAGTTCAAGGGGTCTATTTCCGCCAATCATATAAGGTCAAACTCCAACAAATTTTCAAATAATATGGGGTGATTTAAATTTATTAACACAATTAAAATAATTTATTTAGATAAGGTTATTTATATGGTATGGGTTTTAATAAATTAGTTAATCATTTAGAATAATGATTCTATTTAAATTTTTATTTAATAAAGTAGAGGATTAATTTTAAAATTTTGTTATGGGATAGAGGTAAGGATTTAGGGAAAATATTAGGAAGATTTTTCAAATAGGGTCCATAGTTTATCGTTAAGATAGTGAATATTTTTGATGACTTTGCCTTTAGACATATTTTTCATAGAGGTAGAGTCGTAAAGGGATAGACCGATAGCGATGGGGCGGTTATAAGTTTCCTCAACGATCTTAATGAATTGATCTTTTTTGATATAGTTATCGATATGGATAATGCCGGGTCGCATAATATCAGCGCCATTGAGAATGAATTTAAGGGCACCGGAATCAACGACGATTTTAGGAAGGTCAAGGATATTTTTTAGGATACATTTTAGAGAGGGAATGAGTTTATTGTTTAAGCGGAATAGAAGGAATTCTTTATTGAAAATATAGACAGGGAAATAGCCTTCAATTTCAGCGATTTCGATTTTAATATTTTTAGGGAATAGTTTATCGAGGTTATTTGAGCCAAAGGTTGAAGAGACTTCGTTTTTCAATTGTTTAATTTCGCTAGATCTTAAATAGTGTCTATTTTTTAGTTTCATTTTGATTCAGGGGTATTAATTTATTGGGTATTAATTTATTATAAGAATTTAAAATATAAGTATATAGGAAAATTATAAGGAGTTATAAGAGAGTTTGAGGTTATTTTAGGATATTTAAGGGTGTAGGAGGGAATTTAAGAGAATTTGAGGGTGTAGTAGGATATTCGGGGGTGTTTGGGGGGGTATTTAAAGATTTTTAAAGATATTTGAGGGATTTTTAAGGAAGAGGATAAGTATAAGCGAATATAAATGGAAATAGATAGAAATAATTGTTACGTGATTTAGAATAAGTTTATTATAATCAAGCAAGTTTATTGTAATTGAGAGGGTTTATTGTAATCGAATAAGATTATTTTGATCGAATAAGATTATTGTAATCGAATAAGATTATTTTAATCGAATAGTTTCAAGGTTATAGGGGGCTCTTGTTTCGATGTGATATTTTTTATAAATGGAAGCTGCGAGAGCGACGCATTTAGATTCTTCGCCATGAGCTACAATGATGCGTTCAGGTCGGGGTTCAAGTTGACCTAGGAAATGCATAATTTGTTGACGGGAGGAGTGTCCTGAAAAGCCTTCATTGGTAATGACATTAAGTTTAACTTTCACGTGTTCGATATGGCCATCAGGTGCGCGCATTTGGATATCTTTGAAGCCTTTTTGAATTCTTCTACCAAGAGTGCCTTCGACCTGGTAGCTTACGAAGATGAGGGTATTTTTGGGGTCTTCAGCGAGTAATCTGAAGTATTCAACGGATGGTCCACCGGTCATCATACCGGAGGTAGCCATAATAATGCATGGTCCACCTTCTACGATTTCGGAGCGAGCGGTATTGCTATCTACCTGGACGAAGTAATCAGCGAGAAATGGAGAGCGACCTTGATGGAAAATCATTTGTCTTAATTCTTTAGAGAGGTATTCGGGATGAGTGGTATGAATAGCAGTAGCTTCGGAGATCATTCCATCGATATAGACAGGTACTTCTTGAAGGAGACCTTTTCGTATTTTTTCTTCGATGATGATGATCAGTTCTTGAGCTCTACCGACGGCGAGCACAGGAATTAATACTTTGCCGCCATTTTTGATAGTATTATTGATGATAGTTGTTAATACATTTTCAGACTCTCGTCTAGAAGGCATGTTATCTTTTGGGCCACCGTAAGTGGATTCCATGATCAGAGTTTCTAATCTGGGGAAAGATGAGTTAGCCATTTCAAGTAGTCGTGTTTTTGAGAATTTAAAGTCGCCTGTATAAGCTAAATTGTACATACCATCTCCGATATGTAAGTGGATAATAGCGGAGCCGAGAATATGGCCGGCGTTATGTAGTGTAAGTCGGATATCAGGTGCGATATCAGTTACTTCGCCATATTCAAGTGGTATTGTGTGGAGGACGGCTTTTTTCACTTCACGTTGAGAATAGGGTAGGAATCTGCCTTCTCTTTGAGAAATATCAAGGTAATCGATTTGAAGTAAAGTCATAAGGTTCATTGTGGGTTTAGTGCAATATATGGGTCCATCATAGCCATATTTAAAGAGATATGGAACGAACCCGTGGTGGTCGAGATGTGCGTGAGAAATGACAACTGCGTCCAGATTTTCTATGTTAAATTCTGGGATATTTAGGTTTGGAAATGGTTCATTAGGAGAGCCAACATTAATGCCGCAATCAATTAGTACATTACTTTCTGGAGTTTGAACGAGCATTCCCATTCTGCCGACTTCTCTGAATCCGCCCAGTGTAGTGAATCTGATGGTATCATCTTTTATATATTGAGGTCTGTGGATTCTACGACCTACATTTTGAAGGATTTCTTTACGAATTTCTGCATCTTTATTCAAGTAATGGCGGATTTGAATGACCATTTTGGATTGAAGTGGTGGTGTTCTAACAACAGAAGGTCTCCATAAAATTCTTCTTGTAATTTCTTGAAGAGTTTCGCCACCTCTACCAATAACGAGACCTGGCTTTTTGGCTTCTATAATGACTTCACCGAGGTTAGAATCGAAAGTGACATTAGTGATTCCTGCGTCTTCTGGACAGATTTCACGAATAATACGCTCAGCTTCATCTTCTTCAAGTCTAACGGAAGGGTCGGAACGTATTACAATTCGTTTTCTAATTTTTTTAGCCAGATCTTTGACAATTTCTTTACTATCGAGTAAAATTCTAGGGTTTTTGGAGTAAATGGCAATCTCTGGACCTTCGAATTCAATTTTAGTTAGTTGTACTTCCTTTGGGATAGATTTTCTAATTTCGTCTGCAATATCAGTCAGTATTTCCTTAGGCATTTTAGTTATACACCTAGAAAGATCAGTAATTTTACTTACAAAATTATTTTTGAAATAAATTATGAAACTAGTTATGATCATTAAATAAATTTGAAATAAATTTGAAATAAATTTGAAATTATCATGAATTTTTCTTGCGATTTTATTTTGTTATTCATTCACATAAAAATAAATAATTACAGGATTTAATAGAAAAAAACAGTTAGTTAATTCTTTTACCTGATTTTTCCAATTCACTAACGATGAGTGAATCTTCAATTTTGTTGAATCCATCTTGATTAATAATAACTACATCAATACCATAGCCGGTAGCTACGTCCCGTTCAATTGATGCCCTTACGGCATGAATAATTAAGGGGATAGCTTCATCAGTAGTGATATTTTCTTTATAATTATCTTCGAGGATACTAATTGCGAGAGGAGTGCCGGATCCTGTTGCTGCAACAGTATCTTCTTTAATCAAGGAGCCTAGAGGATCTAGGGTATAAAGAACAGCCCCCTCGGATTTAGTATAGCCACCAATAATAGCTTGAAGCATATAAGGGTAGATTCTTTGCCCATATAAAATATTGGACAGAAGAGTTGCAGCAGCTCTAACACTAATTTCGGTGTTGGTATCTAATTTATATAAATTGCACTCCGCAATCATAATATCAATAATAGCTTGAGCATCCGCTACAGTCCCGGCAATAGTCATACCAATATGATCAGTAATTTTATAAATCTTTTTAGCATGTTTATGAGCAACATAATAGCCTGCAGTAGCTTGCCTATCTGAGGCAAGAACAATTCCATTTTTACAAACAATTCCAGCTGTAGTTGTCATTTTATAAACCTTAGGTCATCAGATTTTATATATTAATCTGTTAAATTTTTCTATATTTTAAGCTGAATTAATAATAGTCGCTTTTTATTTGAAAATAAAGTTCGATTTAAGTAATCATATCTTATTATTTAAATATTTCTCAAAAACATAGATTAATCATTAAATAAAGGACATATTTTATTATTCTTTAAAATTTTATAAAGATATAGGCACAAAAATATATTAACATATGTTGATTAAGATAAGAAGATATAAAATGATGGAGTAAAGGAAAATTTTTTTAATACAAATAATGAGATTTTATAAATGAAAGAAATTTTGACCTTAGTAGGAGTAAAACAGGCAAGAGTAGGTTATAAATTTAGGTTTATTGGTCAAGCAGATGAATGTAATAAATGTAATAGTTCATTAAAGAATATATGTATAAAAAATTTGGAAAAAAATCATGTATATGAGGTTATAGAGGTTAGGGGAGTTAGACACGAATGCAGTGTGCATGCCGGGGGAGTGAAGATTGTAAAAGTAATACCGGTACCGATAAAGGTAGCAATTGAGGCGCGAGTAGCATTTGAAGGGACAACTATTCAATATCAGCCATTAGATTGTAATAATCAGGTTTGTGAATTTCATCAATATTGTGTACCAATAGAATTTGAAAAAAATAAAAAAGTTAAATGTCGTATTCTAAAAGTAGAGAAAAAAAAGAAGCTGCATTGTAAGAAGTTTTCAAATTTAGCGTTAGTTGAAATTGAAAAAATTTAAATTTAAAGAATTTATCAAAACATAACTAACAATTAATTTTCTAATATTAAATGATCCACAAAAAGGTAGAGCGATATAAATGAGTGATAAAGATAGAACGGAAGTAGAAAAAGAGGTAGAGGCAAAAAAAGATAATAATGCTGTAAAAGATAATCAAGATAATGGAAATGAAGAGATAGTAAACAGGAATGATCTTGTTCTGATAGATATAACAGGCAGAATTAAAAGGAATAATAGTGTATTTATCACGACAATAGAAGAAATTGCAAAAAAAGAAGAGATATATGAGGGAAATGAAAATCTATCGTATGAACCACAGTTAGTAATTGCTGGAGAGGATTTCTCGTTATATGGAATAACTATACGTGGTGTAAGTGAGAATTTAATAGGAATGAAGATTGGAGAAACCAAAACAATTACAGTTCCAGCTGAAAACGCATTTGGAGAACGACTTGCTAAAAACATCAAGACTTATTCAATGAGAAAAATTAAGACGGTTGAGAAAAATCCGCGACCTGGAAAATCTATATTTATCGACAATAGGCGAGGAATTATAACTAGAGTTGATACTAGAGGAAGAGTAAAAGTAGATTTTAACCATCCGTATGCTGGACTTGATGTGGTATATGAAGTCACTGTTAAAGAAAAAATTACAGACAGGAATGAAAAGATCAAAAGACTATTTCTTGCAAGATTTCCAATAGGCAATATTGATAATATAAAATTTGAATTAAAGGATAATGATTTAGATATATTAATTCCATTAGATGTGGCATTTCAGATGATGCGATTTCCAGTAATGAACAAGCTTACTTTATTTTTAGAATATCAAAATTTCGCAGGAATAAATATGGTAAGATATATTGAGGTATTTGATAGTAATATTTTTGGCAATGAAGAAGAAGAGATAACTGATGAAGAGATAACTGATGAAGAGGTAATTGTTGAAGAGGTAACTATTGAAGAGTTAACTGGTAAAGAGATAACTGATGAAGAGATAGCTGATGAAGAGATAGATATGAGAGAAAAAAA
>CAZYEE010000047.1:6630-17973 GCA_964646355.1 uncultured archaeon
AAGAGATAACTGATGAAGAGATAGCTGATGAAGAGATAGATATGAGAGAAAAAAAGGATTAAAAACATAGAAAGTCATAGTATAGATAAATTATATGAGAGGTACGGATACAAGTATTATGTTTCAAAAAGAAGAATAAAATTTTATTAATAAATTAAAAATTTTTTATTTTCCCTTTCTTAAATACCATCCGATATCTATTAAATTTTTAATTTTAATATTCTGTTTTGTTATTTTATCATTTTTTTTGGTCATAGTATCGTCTTGACTTATTGATTTTAAGATTGGGTATAACGTCATTCCAAGTCCCAGTAGTTCATTTCTGCTATTTACAACGAGTATTTTATCATATTTCTTAAAATTGATGGGAATCTTGAGGATATGTTTTGAGTATAAATCATTACCGTAAATGAACTGGATTTCGCCCCTATAATTTGTTATTATTTTTTTATTGGAATATTTATTAAGTATTTGAAGAGAATTTAAACTGTAGATAAATTTATTTTTAACGATAGTTCCAAGAAATAATCCTAAATAATATGGGCTGCGGAATTTTTTGAGTTTAGTATAAATTTCATAAAGACATTTTGATATAAGAAAAATTTCTTTTCTTTTTCCATGTCCTACGACAAAATGTTTATTTTTAGAGATTCTGTCGAGGATCTGTTTTCCAAAATAATCAAAATGATTTCTTAAAATTCTAAATTCAGAGGCATCAATATTTCTAAAAGTTATCATAATATTCACAATTTTTTTAATTTACAGATAAAAAATCCTTGAGTATTGGTTTTATGTGGATAGAATCTTCTTGCTTTTTTTAATTTATTATTTACTTTTTTATTAAAAAATTCGGTTAAACCGGGTTGACCTATAGAGAGCCCAGTATCAATTATTTCAACGGTATTTTCTTTCAAAACAGTATTAATAACAAGTTCATTTTCTTCGGGTGCGATCGAACACGTAGAATATACAATTGTACCTCCTTTTTTGAGGCATTTTATAGCAGCTTTTATTAACTTGAGTTGTATTTGAGAGCAGAGCAAAATATCATCGTACATTCGACTAGTTTTCCTAGATTCATCGAAAGGGATAATGCCTTCACCTGTGCATGGTGCGTCTAAAAGTATTTTATCGACTTTTATCCCGGATTTTGGGAATTCTGCGGCGTCCATTCGGTAAATTAAGGTATTTTTAATTCCGCATCGAGATATATTAGACCTTAGACTCTTGATTCGTTCTCTATTCAAGTCTAATCCGATTATACACCCTTCATTATTTATCATATCTGCAATTTGGATCAATTTTCCCCCTGGAGAAGCGCACATGTCAAGTATTAAATCATTTTTATTAGGTTTAAGGACAATAGCAGGAAGCATTGAAGCGGCTCTCTGGACGAAGTAGAACCCTTGTAAATATTCAGATGTAGCGCCTATTGAATATGGCTCTTTTTCTATATAAAATCCTTGAGGTTCCCAAGATATAGGAGAGAATCTGAACCCTTTCTTCTCCATTCTACTAATAAGAACCTGGGGATCTATTTTAATAGAAATAATTCTGATTGATTTTTTGATCTTTTTGGTATTTGCTTCAAGTAGCTCTTTAGTTTCATTCAGCCCAAATAATTTTAAATAGCGTTCAATCATGTATCTTGGGTATCTGTATTTCGATGCAAGTTTATCGATTTGGTCCATATATATCACGGTATCACGGAAGTTAGTTGAATGATAGAAGTTGAGATAAAAGTACCTATTTCTGATAAAAATAAAATAATACAGAAGTTAAAAAATATTGGTTTTATATTTAAAAAGTCGGTTATACAAAAAGATATTTACTTTCAGCATCCAAGCAGGAATTTCGTTAAAACAGATGAGGCATTAAGAATAAGAGAGACGCCTGAAGAGGTATTTTTGAATTATAAGGGGCCAAAAATAGATACTACTACAAAAACTCGTGAGGAGATCGAGATCTCACTAAAAAATGGTAAAAATCTTATAAAAATATTTGAAAAACTGGGATTTCAAAAGGTTATTTTAATTGAGAAAAAGAGGGAGATATACGAGCTAGATGAGATTAAGGCATCTGTTGATATGGTAAAAGGACTAGGAGATTATTTAGAATTAGAAATTTTACTTGATAATAGGAAACAATTAGATACAAAACGAGAATTATTGTTCTCTATTTTGGATAGACTTGGTATTTCAAAAGATAAAATAATCAGAAAATCGTATCTTGAACTTTTATTAAAAATTTAATAAATAAATTTCATAATAATATTGGTATAAAATTTTTAAATTTAGAAGAATTGGTGATCCTGTATGTGTTTAGCAGCACCAGCAAAAATATTGGAAATATATGATGATGGAGAACGGGCATTAGTAGATTATGGTGGCATTAAAAAGAATGCAGTATTAAGTTTAATCGAAGATCCAAAAGTAGGAGATTACGTGATAATTCATGCGGGCTATGCTATTGAGAAGCTAGATGAAAAGCAAGCTCTTGAAAATTTAGAGGCTTGGGATGAATTTTTGAAATCAATAGTATAATTTAACGCTATAAACTATTAAAACAAAAATTATAAACTATCAAAATAAAAATATCACACAAGGATTTGAAAAATTAGTGAAATAAAAAAGCATATTAAACAGGTGTTCATCTAACAATTACTAAAATTAATTATTTATGCTGTATAAGTATTTTATTATCTTTAATAATTTTGGGAAATTAATATAAATTAGATTTTTATTTCTGAAATTTTTATTCATAGAATTTTTATTCATGAAATATTATTATTTTTTATCCAGACTTGGTAATATTAATCCAGAGTTGAGCCCAGAGGCCCATATATTTGAAATCTTTTAAAATAGAGTCATAAATCCATAACTCAAAAATCAGTCTTGAATTATTTTTAGGAGTATTTACTGTTAAATTTATAAATATTAATTTAGAATGTTGATCTTCAACTATACATATATATTTTCTAAGTAAGATAGCAGAGTTTCCTGAAGGTTTATCTCTATTTATAGTAGTATTTTCATCTCCTAAGGTTATATTTATTAAATATAGGTTTAAATTACCCTCATAATTATTAACATGGGCCCATAAATAAAATGGTGTCCCATTTTGAACTTCACGGGGATAATTATTAGTTGTTTTATTTTCATCGAGAATACCAATTGAAGAGAAATGTTCTTCTTGTGCTACCATTAATGATGTAATTAATAAAACAGATACAATCAAAATAGCAATAATGATTGAATATAAAATTATTCTATTCTCTTTCTCTGAAGAATTTTCTTTTTCTGTCTTTTTTATTTTTATCTTTTTATTTGTATTATTTCTTTTGTTCATTTTACTCATTTACCTTCTTTTTTATTTTTAGGGAGAGAAACTTCCATATTCAAAAATTTATTTTGTTTGGATTTCTTTACGAATTTAAATATTAAAAAAGCAGCAATGCATATTATGGATATTAATACGGCAATTAATATAATTGTAATAACATAAATTTGTTGATTTTTTGAGATCGTTTCTGGTATTCTTGAATTGGCATATATTATAACTTGAGTGGCATTCTGTTTAGCCATAGCCGAATAATAAATTGATTCATTATACTGTTCTTGTTGGAATAGATTTGTTGCATTATTAAACAATTGAATTGCCAGATCTAAAATTTGAACAAGGTCAGATATTTCTCCGTTAATAGATTCAAGATATTTTAGTTTTTCAGTGGCATTAAATATAGTTTTTTCTGCTAAAGTTAAATTATTTATTGCATCTTGCTTTAAATCTAAATTATGAATTTGTGTAGTATTATCATAAATTTCATTTTCTACTGGGAGATAATTAGCAGTAATAAGAACAGATAATAAGATTGCTCCAAGAAAAGCCCATTTTAAACAGTTTTCAAATCTCATCATTATTCATCATCATTTATTTTTTCAAACCATTCAATTGTATATTTTAATCCATCTTCTAATTTGATCATAGGTTCCCAGTTTAATAATCTTTTAGCTTTTGAAATATCGGGACATCTTCTTTTAGGGTCATCAGGGGGTAAGGGTTTGAAAGTTATTTCAGAATCTGAATTAATTATTTTTTTAATTAATTTTGCTAATTCTAAGATTGATATTTCATTTGTATTACCAATATTTATAACTTCACCTATAGCATTTTCGTTGGTTGCAAATTTTAAGATTCCAGTTAATAAATCACAAACGTAAGTAAAGGACCTTGTTTGACTTCCATCTCCAAAAACAGTAATTGGTCGATTTTGTAGTGCTTGATTTATAAAATTTGGGATTACGCGTCCATATAATGTTCCAGACCGAATACGAGGTCCATATGTATTGAATATTCTGACAATTCTTGTCCTAAGATTATGTTGTCGTCTATAAGCATTTACAAAAGCCTCACCAGCCCTTTTAGCTTCATCATAACATGCTCTAATCCCATTTAAATTGACATTACCATTATATGTTTCAGGAGTGGGTACATATTTCGGGTCTGGATCACCGTATACTTCGCTTGTACTAGCATAAATAAGTTCAGCATCATGTTTTTTTGCAATACCAAGTACCACCCAGGTGCCCAATGTATTTGCTTTTAATATTTGAATTGGATAATTTGAGAATTCAAAAGGGGATGCTCTACTTGCTAAATGGAATATATAATCAAGTTTTTCATCAAAATATATTTCTTTGGAAATATCATGTTTAATAAACTTGAAATTAGGTTTACTAAATAAATGCTTAATATTTTCTTTTTTACCACTATAAAAATTATCAATACAGATAACATTTGCATTCTTATTAACTAAAACATCACATAACCATGAACCTAGAAAACCAGCTCCGCCTGTTATCAAGACATTTTTGCCCATAAATGGGTTATCAGTTTTTTCAATGATAAATTTAATTCCTTCGCTAATTACATCATTCATGAATATCAACTTTATTGAACATTTAATTCAATTGATTTAGAGACCCGTTCAATCTATTCAAGATAGCTTGTAATTTTTGTTTCAAAATATAAATTGTCTTATTTATATAAATAATTAGAATAAATTGAAACATTATCTAATATAATTTTTGCTTTATTTGGATGAATGTTTCATTTCTTGAAAATTTTGAGAAATAAATCTTTGTTTAAATAATTAATAATGAAAATAATATGAATACAAAAGCAAAAATAATCATATAAATTAAAGCCATCAATTAATAATGATGATTTTTTTAATTTTTGGTCAAAAATTTCAATTGATTTTTTTTGTTTAATTTAACATATGGAATTATTTGTATATTATTTGTAGAGATATTTATGATTTATATAAAATTTCAAGTGCTCCTTAATTGCGTCTTCTAATGTTTTAGTGGGTTCGTAGCCCAAAATCTTCTTTGCTTTAGAAGTATCCGCTTGTGTATTATCTGGATCGGCGATATTCTTAGCAAGATATTTAATTTTATAATCATTATTAACATATCTATGAATCATCTTTAAAATTTCATTAACACTTATTTTGTTATTGGTGCCCAGGTTAAAATCTTCTCCAATAGCAGATTTTATTTTAGAAGCTTGCAGGATTCCATTAACAATGTTATCTACATGCGTCCAGTCTCTAGTTTGAGTGCCGTCGCCATAGACATTAATTGTAGTACCTTCGATCATAGATTCTATGAATTTATGAAGTGCCATGTCGGGTCTTTGGCGGACACCAACAACAGTAAAAGGTCGGACTATAACTATTGGAATTCCATAATGAAGATAATAATTTTTAACCATTTTTTCGGCACCAAGTTTACTTGCTCCATATGGTGAAATGGGATTTTTTGGGTGTTTTTCGTCAATTGGAAGATATTCAATAGTACCAAATACACTAGAGGAGCTCACAAATACAAAACGCTTTATATCGGTATTAGATTTCCGAATTGTTTCTAAGAGCTTAACGGTAGCATTTAAATTGATTTGAACTACTTCATACGGATGTAATACGCTATATCTAACACCCGGCTGTGCAGCTAAATGAAAAATGTACTCATAATCAAAATTTTTAGGGTCAAGATGAGCAATATCTTTTTCAAAAAACCGATTGCCATTTTCAATAATTAATTTTTTATTAAATAACTTCAATTTTGTAGAATAATATGGGATCAAATTATCGTAAACATCCGCGTTATTAAAACGGCATGCCAGATGTGAACCTATGAAACCAGCTCCGCCTGTAATTAAAACTTTCAATATTGATAACCCCAAATTATTATTATTTGATCAGCATTCATTCGTAAATAATGTTCTATATTTATATTGATTCGGAATTTTTGTATAAGTATTTAATCTAACCTTAGTAGTATTGTGTGAAATATGTAATATGGATTATTATTTAAAATCTTTGTTTAATGTATTTACATAAGGAATTCTAATTAATGTCCCAAAAAATTTTTCACTTTAAATAAAATGAATGAATTTTTATCACTCAAGCATTCAATAAATCATTATATATAAACACAATAAACATTTATTAGCATAAAATTATAGTATAGCCAAGAATTAGTTAAAAAATGATTAATTTCTTATTTTATAAGAATAAATTAAGTTATAAAACTGTTCATGACCAGAAATATCGAGATAAATAAATTTAAATTGAGATTATTTTATATCGTATTAATAATTTGGCAGAAAAAAGAAAAACGAAACTATATAATAAAAAAAGGTAAATTGCATTGAATCGAGAAATTGATTTCAGAGAAATAATTTTGCAACATAATATTTCAAAAATTAGCGAATTTATAAAAATATTAATGAATAAATACGAAATTTCAAAAGAAGACTCTATTAAATTAGTTAAAGAATTAATAAAGTATAATAAATTAAATGCTTATTCAAATAAGGACAAAAAAACGCATGAACAAAAAGGAATTACCGAATTTATCAAGCATTTTTCTACAATAGATTTATGGGGAATGGTATTTATAATAATTATATATTTAATTAGTTATAATTTCAGTTTTTTAATATTTTTACGAAATTTTTTTGGTCTATTTTTCATATTCTTTGTTCCAGGTTATTGTTTTATTAATATTTTATATCCAAATGATTATAAAATGAACAGATTGCTTAAAATAGTGTTTGGGGTCATTTTAAGCGTTTTTATTTCAAGTTTAACATTATATTTTATAAATGTGATTTTCCAGCATATAGATGAGATATACAGCATAGTTTCATTGACTACAATAAATATTGGGTTGATTTTATTTGCATGGTTAAAAAGATTCAAGTATTTTGAATTTAACCAGAAATATTATAGTGAATTAAAAAATAAATCACAAATACTAAAAAATATAATTATTCCACTAATTCTAATATTTGTATTATCAGTATTATTTCGCATATTTATCAATTATTATTCTCCTTTCTATAATACAATAATTAACTATTTTAATTGGGCGAGTGATCAATGGATACACTATGCATTTGTGAGAGATACTATAAATTATTCCTATTTTGATACCACGTACATGAATCTCTATGGATTTTTTTATCCAACATTCTATATGTCATTAACTGGTGCATATTTTATCACAAATTTAAATTTATTTAGCCTGTTTAAGTGGATACCAATTTATCTTGGTAGTTTTATAGTTATTGCATTAGTCTTGTTAAGCAAAACTTTATTAAAAAAGTGGAGCTACGCATTGATTACCGGACTAATGATATCGGTTGCAGCACCTGCATTCTTATCATCTACAGGTGTGGTCTGGCCTCAGATAATCGGACATTATTTAATAATATGTTTAATGATCTGTTTTTATAAAATGTATAAAAATGCTTCAAAATTAAATATAGGTTTATATATCACATTCTTTATATTTCTCAGTATTTCGCATATTGTTTCGATTATTGTAGGTGTCGCTATTTTTGCAATCAGTTTTATTTTAATAACATTCAAAAAGGGATTTAATACACGAGTTTTTCTGGCGACATTGGTCTGTATAGTTATTTCAATGATTTGGACCATCCAATTTAATATATCAGAACAAATAGGAATAAGGACCACTTTTGATTTATTAAAATATTTAGGCTTGGGAGTTGTTGGTATTGGTGTTGCTTTAATTTTCCTTTATTTAGTATCTAGGAAAATAAATAAAGATGAATTACAACCTAAATTTAAGTTAGGGTCCTTAGGATACATTTTGCTAATTGCATTTATAGCTATTTTATATAATCCACTTTTTTGGTACTATTTCCCATTAACAAAAGATATCATCAATTTTTTAACTCTTAATTATTTTATGATTTTATTTATTACAGTAGCGACATCGCTTATATGTTCAATTATCGGCTTTTTAATAAGTTATAATATCAATAAAATCCGCCATATTATGATGCTGGGCTGGTTATTAGGTCTTGCATTAATGGGTGCATTCTTTTGTGTATTTGGAAATTTTGAGGAGCCCTCAAGAATAATAATGTTTGCATTTGAACCGCTGGCAATTTATTCAAGTATTTTTATAGTGAGCTTTTTAAGAAAAAGTAAAAAGTTTCGATGTATTTTTCTATTGTTAACAGTCATATTGACTCCATTGAATATATACACTTTTACTACAGTATCCATTGGTTCAGGTACTATTGATCTGAAATCTGAAGTAATAGCAGCTCAATGGTTTGATTTTTATTATAATAACTCTGAAGACGTTATTTATTTGTGTGATACGAGGACCTATTATTTATATGCGGGTATATGCTGGAATAGATCATATGATTTTATTTATACAAAAAATTTGGATTACTTAAAACCTGAAAATTTTGATTTAGTAATGAATCTTACTAATTATGTATATAACGGAAGTAATGCGGTTTTTATGACCAATTATTTCTCTCATAAATATTATTATCATGTTATAATTGGTTCAGATATTGATCTATTACAAATTACTCCAGATTTGGAACAAGGATGGGTTAATTCATCAAGCAGACCATATCTAAGAATATATTCCAGTCAATATACTGAAATTTATTTTATACAATTTATAAACATAACACAATAACCATTTATAAAAAAGGTAGAATTTGAAATTGACTGATAATGCCATAAAAATATTTATCGTGATGGGAACTAGGCCTGAAATTATTAAAAATGCGCCAGTAATTAGACAATTAAAAAAGGAACAGTTGAATTTTGAAGTTATATTTACCGATCAGCACTATGATTATAATTTATCAAAAAAATTCTTTGAAGAACTCCAATTGGATGATCCAAAGTTTCACTTAAATATAGGAAAAGGCACTCAAGGTGAGCAGACGGCAAAAGCCATTATAGGTATAGAACGCATTTTAATAGAAGAATCACCAGATGTGGTTTTAGTTCAAGGGGATACGAATTCATCATTAGCTGGGGCACTAGCTGCTGTCAAGTTACATATAAAAATCGGACATATTGAAGCAGGTCTACGTTCATATGATTATAGAATGCCCGAAGAACATAATAGAAGAATGATCGACCATATATCAAACTATTTATTTGCACCCACTGAAAATTCAGTAAAAATCCTTGAAAAAGAAAATGTTTGGGGTAGAATATTCAACACAGGCAATACAGTTATTGACGCTTGCATTCAACATTATGAAATTGCAAGGAAAAAATCTAAAATTATGGACCAAATACCTTTTAAAAAATTTGTGTTATTAACAGCTCATCGAGCAGAAAACGTAGATAATCCGCAAGTTTTAAGCAGCTTAGTCAATGCCTTTTTAAAAATCCCATATCATATAATATTCCCAATACATCCTCGAACTCAAAATAGACTGAAACAGTTTAATTTATATGAAAAATTAGAAAAGTCCGAAAATATACTATTAATTCCACCAGTTGGTTATTTAGATCTATTAATGTTAATGAAAAATTGTGAATTTATAATAACGGATTCTGGTGGAATTCAAGAAGAAGCAACTGCACCAGTTATAAGAAAATTTACATTTGTCATAAGAAAAACATCAGATAGACCGGAATCATGTGAAGTAGGGTTTAGTAAGATAGTAGGTACTGATACAAATACAATACTAAATGAAATAAATAAATTTATAGAAAAACCAGCCCAAATGCCAAGTAAATCACCATTTGGTGATGGAAAAGCTAGTGAACGAATAATATCGATACTTAAAGCCGAATTAAACATAAGATAAAACGCTGATCTTTTTTACGAAAATATACAGAATTACGAAATTTTACAGAATTAAATCTGTTTAAATTAAGAATTATTACTATTTTTATCCAATTTTTTAATTTTTTATTGAGACTCTAACAAAGATAAATGTAATTTACTATCAAAAAGAGATCTAATGAGTTAATTATATTTATGAGTATGATTAGATTATTCCTTATTTTGTTGAAACTTTTTTAATAGATATCCTATCGGTGCCCCAATAATTTTCAGTAATTTATTTTTCTCACAGAATTCTACATAATTGGAATAATCATACTCATCAAAAGTTCGTATCAATATTAATAATATAGATAAAATTGAAATATAAATCCCAGAATAAATCATTAAAATGATTCCTTTTGTAATGAGATTTGAAATTCTCATAATATCCAATATATTAAAAAAATATATTAGTCCTCCAATGATAGCTATAGATATTAGAGCAGAAATTAACGGCTTAATAAAATATTTGAATTTAATTTTAATCTTAAACATTCTTCTGATAAAGATATACTCATAAAATACACCCGCAATTCGACCAATAACCACGGAAATAACTATACCATAGAGTCCAAGATTTAAATAAAAAACCATAAAAAATATTAGCCCGATAATAATTAATGCTTGAATTAAAGGAATTAATATTGATTTATAGACAATTTTTTGTTCGGAGGCTACTATCAACTTGTTGAGCATTAATCCAATTGAGCCACTTGGTATTTCTATTAGAAAAATCTGTAAAATTGGAATGGACGATTCATATGCAGGGTAAATCGTTAGGACCAATATGGGCCCAATTGTAATAAAAAATGAACTAAAAAAAATTGACAAAATTGAAATATATTTTGTGGACTTATCAATTGAATTTTGCAAATCTTCTAAATTTCCTTTTAAATAAATATTGATATAAGCTGGAGTTAAAGTCCCGATTATTGAGTCCATAAGTCCGACAACGAGTAAATAAGTCGAACGTGCCACTGAATATATTCCTACATAATATTTTGAATTATCTTTAAAAAATATACTAATTGTAAATACATCAGCCCAGTTTACTAATAGAAAAAATAAAGTATAAATATAAAATGGAACGCTAAAAACAAATAACTTTTTGAAATAATATAAATCTTTTAAAATAACTCGGTTAACC
>CAZYEE010000048.1:0-17968 GCA_964646355.1 uncultured archaeon
GAATTATTAAAGATACAAATACTAAATTTATATACCATAGTAAAAAGCTCATGATTGAAAATAAAATTGATTCAAAAACTATTAAATGGTTTAATGACATTTTAGCCTATATAGGATAAAAAAATTGTTTTATTATTACTAATAAAAACAGATATCGTATAAATATAAAATAGTTAAAAAATTATAAAAACAAAATCATTTTAATAATAAAAAATAAGAAAAAATTTCAAAAATAAAAGATGCAATCATATTTAGTTATCCATAGCATTCTAATTCTTTTTTTAATTCTTCCCAGTTATTATCAACCCATCTTTGAAGTTCTTGTATATCATTATCGCTCATTTTATTAAATCTTCCTTGCATTTTCACATAATCCTTAATAGGCATTCGTTTAGATTTATCAAAGAATTTTTCAGAGGGTTTTGAGATAATTTTTTTGCCGTTTTCGATTTCAAAGAGTATCCAGATACCTGATCGGACTGCAGCTTTAGCAATTTCAATCAAATTTTCAGTTTCGAATCGCCATCCTGGTGGACATGGAGCAAAAATGTGTATAAATTTAAATCCTTTATAGTTTTTAGCCTTTTTTACTTTAGTATATAAATCAGCGGGGTATCCAACGGAAGCTGTTGCGATATAGGGTATTTTATGGGCTGCAAAAATTCCCACGAGATCTTTTTTGTGTTTTTTCTTTCCTTCAGGTGTAGTAGTAGTCCATGCACCGTAGGGAGTTCCACCGGAGCGTTGGGTGCCCGTGTTCATATATGCCTCATTATCATAACAGATATATAAAATATCGTCATTTCGTTCAGCAGCTCCACTTGCTGATTGAAGTCCAATATCAAATGCGCCACCATCTCCAGACCAGCAGACCACAGTTATATCATCGATTCCACGTGCGTGGAACGCCGTTCTGATACCTGCAGCAGCAGCACATCCGGCAGCAAAAGCCATATTAGTAAATGGAACGGCGGGTGCCCCTTTTGGATATAGACCTACAATAACATTGGTGCAAGAAGCAGGAGCAACTATTACTGTTTTATGTCCAAGTGCTTTTAATGTCCATCTTAAGCTTAGTTCAAGTCCACATCCAGCACAAGCGGAATTACCAGGAAGAAAATATTCTTTAGGAGCTTCTTTTGCTAAATTTTTAAAAGACATTTACTCATACCTCCCATGAAAATTTACATATTCAGCTTTTACATCTTTTTCTTTATTTTTAATCACATTAAGGACTCTTTTTAAACAATTACATTGATCATCCACGGTTACATCTCTACCACCAATTCCGGCAATAAACGGAACAATATATGGTTTGGAATCAGCATCGTATAATGCGGATTTCAGATCTACAGCGGAAGCGCCACTATAAAGGCTAAATGCCATATCACGTTCCATAACGCCGAAACCTTTAATTCCATTATTTGCAAGTTCTCGAAATTCATCGATTGGAAATGGTTTATATGATCTTAATTTTACTGCTCCAACTTTTAATCCATCTTTTCTGAGTTTATCAACAGCAACGAGGGCTTGTCTGGCTAAATTTCCTTGACAAACAAGGACAGCTTCTGCATCATCACATTTATAAGTTTGAATCAAGGCACCAATATCTCGACCGAAAATTTTCTTGAATTTTTCGGCAGATTCTCGTATAACGGTCCTTGCATTATTCATTGCTTTATCGATACCAGCTCTAAATTCAAAATACATTGAGGACGGTGTTGGTATTTTCCCACCTGGAATTTGTAAGCTACCAAAAGTGATGGGCCTCTCAGGATCAAGGAAAATATGAGGCCATCCATTTTCAGGTAAGGGAAGTAGATATTCATCGACGAGTGCTTGATCTGGAAAATAAACAGGTTCATTGGTATGACTTAGTTGAAAGCCTTCAAGACAGACCATTGCTGGTAAATAAACGCGTGGATCTTCGGCAATCCTATATGCCTGTATAATTGTATCAAAAATATCTTGGTGTGAGGATGCAAATAGAATCAACCAACCTGTATCACGAGACGCAATGACATCTTGATGATCTGCCCAAATATTCCATCCGGGAGCAACTCCTCTATTAGCAACGACCAATACAATAGGTAATCTTGATGGAGGAGCCCAGTGAAGCATTTCATTCATATAGAATAATCCTTGGCCACTAGTCGCACTAAAGGTCCTAGTACCTGCAAAACTTGCACCAACAAGGAATCCCATTACGCTATGCTCGCTCTCTACTCTAACATACTGACAATCCCAGCCTTCAGAATCTACAAAATCTGATAATTTTTCTACAATTGTAGTTTGTGGAGTAATTGGATAAGCGGAAATTACTTGAACACGTGCATATCTTGCTGCCCAAGCAGCGACAATATTACCTGAAACTATTTTCACATTTTCCTTTAGATGTTCTTTCTCTTTCATAATTATATTTCCTCCCTAACTTTTTCTATAGCGTTAACTGGGCATTCATGAAAGCATATTAGACATCCCTTACAATAGGTATAATCGATGCATAGTTCGTCATTGTCGTCAAGATAAATAACACCTTCTGGACAATATGCCCAGCATGACATACATTTTGTGCATTTATCTTTGTTAATTACTGGTCTAAAGGTTCTCCATTCTCCAGTATTCCCAATACTTCCTTTATCTGAAATAGATAATGGGCAAGGAGGTAAATCTTCAAATTTTATATCATCTGGTATCTTTCTCCATGGTTTATATATATTTTTTTCCATAATTCATGCCTCCTTAATTTTAAGTTCATTATAAGCTCTTTTGACAGCCTCAATATTTTTCTGGCCCCAATCGCCTTTCCATTTATGCTTGAGAACTTCGAGCATAGTATCTAATTTTATCAATTCAGTACCTCTTACAAATGCACCTAACATCGGAGAGTTAACGACAACGCTACCACCAACATATAATCCAAGTTTAACAGATATTCCAGATGCATCTACGGTACAAATTTTAATAGACTTATCTTTTATTTCAATATCTTCTGGATTTTTGACTGTATTGACGATTAAAATTCCATTATCTTTTATACCTGAGATTACCATTTCTTTACTTTTTTCAAAAAGACTTGGGTCTATACAAATAATAATATCAGGCTCATAGATTTGACTTATTAAATTTATAGGATGTTTTGATATTCTTGAGAAGACAGCAAGCGCTGATCCGCGCCTTTCTGCTCCAATTAATGGTATGGATTGAACTCCAAGGTATCCATCATTAAAGGCAGCTTCTGCTACTAAATTAGCTGCAGTTACGGTACCTTGGCCGCCTCGTCCATGCCAACGGATTTCATAGACTTTTTCTTCTGCCAATCATTTACCTCCTTTTTTTTATTTTATAGCATATGGTCAAAGAGAACTTTTAAACGCCCCGACAAAATAAAAATATTGTCGGGGCAGTTATAATAAAATAAGTACAGATACAACAATAAGAAGGCTGATAATAATGTCTATTAGAATAAACATTCGGTTTACATTATAAAGATCATTAAATTTCATATTTAAACGTCCTTCTTATTGTTGTATAATAAATGAGAAGTTCCTAATTTTTGAATTTAAAATTATTTTTAAAAAGTATATTACAATTTTATATAAATTTTTCTATCATAAACCATTATTAAGATTCTAATGGATAAGGTATATTATAAAAATATGGGAAAAATATATTTTCAAGAAATGAATTAGAAAAAAACTCAAGTTATCGGCAAAATTTTCAGATTAAAAATGTAAAAAAAATTAATACACCAAAGTATTGATAATAACATATTAAATTATTTGAGTTTATAATATATATTGATTTTAATGGAGAATTTATCTGCTATATTAATAAAAATAAATTAGCGATCTTATATATAGCCATAAATAGAATAGATAAAGTGAAACTCAAAAATTTCACGATAAAATTTTTTAATTAAATATAATTGTTAAACGAAAACACCAAATACTATCAAGAAAATTGAGAAAAATTGTAAAAAAAGGATTTTTAGATTGTAGTTCTAGTAAAGTTTATTTAAAATGTCATTTATAAGATAATCATGAATGATTCAGAAATAGAGAATGAAGTGAAACCGATTTTTGCGCAAGCTTTCTTTATGGGATCAAAGGAAGGGGTAATTAAACAAGTATTACAATATGATTACCATGATCCTGGGTGCTATTATAAGAATTTATTCCAGAATGAGAAGGAATATGAAAAGGAACTTACGAAGCTATTTCAGAATATGCAAATTTTTCTTGATGAAGAGACAAATTTTATAAACGGAGAGCGAATTTATCCGGAGGTAAAAATGATAGATTTAGGATTTAGGGGCGAAGTAGATACGATGCCATTTATAACATGGATTATAGAATTTAGTGGGAAATTTAAGAAGGGAATAAATGAATATGAAGCAATAACGCCAGAAGAGGAATTAGAATATAACTGTCGTTCATTATGGTCATTTCCCGAAAATACAAGAGTAATAAAAATAGAGACCAAAATGGAATATGAAATAATCAACAATCATGTGGTATTCTGGGCATATAAAGGACAGGTAATTGGTGGTAAAGAACTGATTAGATTTATTTTATAAGTATAATAATTTTAATTATAATAATACTACCTAATTCTAAAATGCTTTAAGTTATATTGAAGACTAATTATATTAAAGATTGAAAATATTTCATTTAATTATTCAACAAATTTTTTAAATTTAATTTTCGTCATATTTATTTAAGTCTTAAAATGTTGGTGGCATAAAAATGTCGACAAATCTAAGTAAAGACATCTCTGAAGTAATCGATATTTTAAAGATGATAATAGCAAGAGTAAAAGCAAGTTTTAATGAAATAGAGGAAGAAATTGACAATACATTCAGTTTAGAAGTAGTAAAAAACGCGATAAAATATGGATTGGACATCGGACTTTTAAGAATTACTGAAATAGTTAATGAGGAACTAGAAAAACTTAAATGGATCGATATAATCGTTGATTGTGGAGAAATAGATACAGATTTAGAGGAAATAATGAATATTATTCTAATCTCAAAAGAAAAAATATCAGAAGAACTTAGCAAAATTCCTGACTTTTCTGATTTTAGAATTAATTTAAACCAGATTACTCGAAAAATTCATTTACAATTTCCTGTTTCTTGGGGGCTCTCAAACATAGAAAATCTATTCAAGAACATGTATACAAGTTTAAGGGAGAAAGACATAATTCCAGTATCCTAATAAAATTGCCAGCCAAAAAAAGTGGTGAAATGACTAGTTTCAATGACGATATAGGTAAAATGTTTAAAATAGACTGTCCTGTCTGTAATTCCAAGGACGTCTCATCAATTACAAAAATAGTGGAAGTACCATTTTATGGAAAATTATTATTACTAACTTTTTTATGTAATAAATGTGGCTATAAAACAAGCGAGATATTCAACCTAGAGGAAAGGCAACCCAGAAGATATATATTAAGATGTGAGACGGAGCAAGATCTTAAGGCAAAAGTAATAAAGAGCGGTAGTTGTACCATTCGAATTCCAGAACTAGAGATAGATATTGAGCCAGGGCCCTCGTCTGAGGGTTATATAACAAATGTTGAAGGGATTTTGCGTCGAATTGAACCAGTATTATTAATTTTAAAGCACAATTATTCCAATTTAGAGGAATTAAATAAAATAAAAGAGAAGATAAAGATTTTAAATAAATTAATAGAAGGTCTTAGCCCATTTACTATAATTATCGAGGATCCACTGGGCACTTCAAGTATTGTCTACGAGAAAAATCTGGTAGTAGAAGATTTAACAGACCAAGAGATTGATGAATTAAGAAAGGGAAATATATTTTTTATTGACATCGAAAATGATGAGGGGCAAGATAAGAAAGACGATTAAAATTGCAGTAAGAATTATGACAAGAAGGAAGATAATCAGAATATTACAATAAAAATTAAAGCCACGATTAAAAAAATAGATAAGTAAGGAAAATGAAAAAAAGGAATAGGTGAATAAAAATCAAATTCGATATTAAAAAAATATTAGAATCAGCCGAAAAAGATTATGAAAAAGCATGGGTTGAAAGCGCTACATTACTGGAAAAAAAAGGTAAAAAATTTAAATTACAAAAGAAAGGAAAGGCTCATCCTTTGTATGAATTTATTCAGAAGGCAAGATTATTGATGATTGATCTGGGTTTTGAAGAGATAGTACTTCCTATGATTATAGAGGCATCTCATGTGTATCGTGAATATGGTCCTGAAGCTCCCCTAATATTGGACAGGTTATTTTATTTGGCGGGCTTACCAAGGCCCGACATTGGGCTTTCGGGTGAAAAAGAGGAATTAATTCGCCAGATAGTTGGCGATGTAGATTTTGAGGTATTAAAACAAATATTAAGAGAATATAAAATAGGTAAGATAGAGGCGGATGATTTAGTAGAAAATTTTGTAATAAGATTGAAAATTAAGGAGGAAGATGCTACTAGAATAATTGAGGATGTTTTTAATGAATTCAAAACTCTTAAACCGATTCCTACTAATTTGACATTAAGGTCTCATACAACTGCCTTATGGTTTCCTGTCCTATCCGCAGTCCAGGGAAAAAAGGACCTGCCCGTTCAGCTTTTTCATATAGGTCCAAAATTCAGACGAGAGCAAAATTTAGATAAAACACACTTGTACACTTCAAATACAATATCATTAGTAGTGATGGCTGAGGAAATAACATTAGAAGATGGGATGGACATTGCAAGGAAAATTTTAAACGAATTGGGTTATTTAGATGTTAAATTTGAAATTAAAAAGGCAACTTCAAAATATTATGCTCCACAAATGGAGTTTGAAGTTTTTATTAAACACCCAAAAACTGGAGAATGGCTTGAAATAGGTGATGGTGGCTTATATTCTCCATTATCCTGCGCGAGATATTCTATTCAATATCCAGTATTCAATTTTGGGCTTGGAGTTGAACGTTTTCTAATGATCCAGGAAAATGAGGACGATATCAGAAATCTGGTATATCCATATTTTTATAAAGATATAACTTTTAGCGATAAAGAAATAGCAGATAATATTGGATTTATTAAAGAACCAATGACCAGAATTGGAAAGGAGATAATGAAAGCAATTATAAAAGCAGCCGAAGATCATAAGGACGATATTGCTCCTTTAGAGATAACAGTTTGGAAAGGTAAAATATTCGGAAAAAATTTAGAAATCACTATTTGGGAAAATGAAGATGGAGTAAAGCTTCTTGGACCAGCTGCATTTAATGAGATTTGGGTACACGATGGAAAAATACTTGGACTAAAACCTGGAACAGAACCTCCCGAAAATGGAGTATATACTGGAGTAAGATATATTGATTCAATTGCTGCATTGGTCGCGAGAAAAGTTGAAGAAATGGAGGATCAAGAAGAGTTTCAGATCAGAATAAAAATGGCAAAAAGAGCATCGGATATTAATCTAAAAATTAGTGATTCAGTAAGATATTTCATTAACTCAAAAAATAAAAAAATAGATATTAGAGGGCCCATATTTATAGGAATAACTTGTAAAAAATTGAAAAAATAGAATTTTAGCTTCCAAGTTCATAGAATTCCTGATATATTCTTAATTTGACTATGATACATTTCATATTTTTTAATAAATAAAATACGTTAGATACCTTTTCTATAGACTCTTGGAATGCACCTCCATTAAAAGATTCTTCCAAGTTATTTACTATTTCTTTTAGTTCTTCCAGCAATTCGGATCCAAGTAATTCTAAATCAAATTTATTCATGACATAATTTTATCGGAATTAAAAATTATAAAATATGAATAACATTAAAATGGTTGGAACATATTCATCTTAATGTCTTAAGAATAACATGGATCTATTATTGAGAATTTTTTCAATCAAAATAAAGGAAACAAGTAGGATATCGAGATAGGATGATGAACAAGATAGATTGTAAATATTGGACAGTCTTACTGGAGCTGGCTAAAAAAGGAGCATATGATGAAAAAATAAAAATTACAACACAAGAATTAGGAAAGATGTTAAATATAAGTCAGCAATCAAGTTCACAAAGATTGATTAAACTAGAAAAATTAGGTTGGATTACAAGAGAGCAATCTGGAAAAACTCAATTAATTCAAATTACAAAAAAAGGAAAAAAATTTTTAAGATCACTTTATAACGATTTTAAAATGATTGTAGAATCTGAAGATTATAAATTTCTAGCCTATCCAGAGAAGATTAAAGGCACAGTATTTACAGGATTGGGTGAAGGGGCTTATTATATTTCGTTAGAGGGTTATGAGAAGCAGTTTATTGAAAAACTTAAATTCAAACCCTATCCTGGCACTTTAAATTTAAAGTTGAATTCCCTTAGTGAACTAAGAAAACGTCGTATATTAGAACATCAGAACTTCCCTAAAATAAGAATAGACGGGTTCGAGAACGGAAAGCGATCATATGGGCCCGTTGACGCATTAAAAGTTTTAATAAATGGAAAAATTGAAGGTGCTATATTATTTATTCATAGAACTCATCATACACCTCCAATATTAGAAATCATTGCGCCTGTATATCTTAGAGAGGAACTTGATCTAAAAGATGGAGACGAAGTAGAATTAGAGATAAAATACGAAAATAGTAAAAGTATAAAGAGAACCAGAAAAAAGATTAAAAGCAAATTAAATAGTGAATAAATGACTTTTTCTTTAAAACATATAAAAAAAATTAAAAAACTTTAATGTCAAAATTATTAATAAATATTAAATAAAAGTAAAATTAGTTATTTTATTCATTTTTATAGTTATTGATTTTAATTATTTTTATTTTTTTATTTTATTCATTTTCCTTATTTTCAGACCTATTCCTATTATTTTCATTATTCTCATTATATTTTTCTATTACCATTTTAATTATTTTAGATGAGCTATTAAACGAATCATTTCCATATTTTTCTAATCTTTTTATTTCAACGGAAAGACCACGTTTTTTCAATTCTTCTGCCATAGTTTTTTCGTCTACATTCTGGTCATAGCCCAATACAATGATATCAGGTTTAATTTTTTCAATAATTAAAAATTTATCATCACCGAGTTCTCCCAGATATGCTTCATCGACAACCTTCAGTGCTTTAATCATTTCGAGTCTCTGATTTTCTGGAAAAATTGGTTTCCGATGTTTTTCTTTTAATACATTTTCGTCTCTAGCTATTATTACGATTAACTTGGCGTTTTCTCCACCTATTTTTTTTGCATTAGTTAATAATTTCACATGACCAAGGTGTAATATGTCAAAAGTCCCGAATGCCATTACCTTTTTAATGTTTTTTGACATTTTTGTTCTACTAATATTCTTCTGATTATATATCAATAGTTCATTAAATTACAATTTATCTATTATTTATCGATTGATTGATAACTTAAACATCCTTATTATATTAACTCCAAATGCAACAATTGATGGTCTTTTTCAAATAAATAAAATAAATATTTAAAATTGGATAAGGTTGGATTAAAATTTTGGGATTGGAATAAAGTGAGTTAAAAAAATATTAAATAAATGAAAATAGGAAATAATTAGGAATAAATAAGCAAAAATAAGAAACAATTGTGGATATTTAATTTATAATATTGATATTGATTACTCATTAGATTTAAATTCCTTTAAAGTTGTATATATTGGGCCCTTAGGTGTGAGTGTACTTTTCTTAAACTGAAAAGAAGAGACTTTAAAATCTCCAAAATGTTTATCCCTAAATTGATCTAACAATTTTTTAAATTTAGTAGAGCTTGAACGTTCCATAAATTTTATTCTCGAAATGGTTATGTGTGATTTAAAAGCTTCTTTTTTGAAGTGAAATTTTCTTAATAATTTGTTAATCTGATTATAAATATCCTCAACTTTATCAGCACCACTTGTTACTCCGACCCAAACTATTCTGGGCCTACTGGGCCCTGGAAAACAACCTATTCCATGTAAAGTCATTGTAAATTTTTTAAATTTCACCTGATCAAGTAAGTTTATTATCTCATCACACTCGGATTTGGTGATATTTCCTAGAAATTTTAGTGTTAGGTGGATATTTTCTTGTTCGGTGCTTTTTATTCGTCCTTTTAATGTGCTAAATTCTCGTTGGACCTTTGCTATTTCATTAATAATTTTACTATCGGATATCTCAATACAAATAAAAGTGCGCATTTTTTCCATAATAAATCACAAAACTAATTTTTTTAATTTAACAGTCCTTGGTATAATTTTATTTGATAGGATTTATGTATAGAAATTTGTGTATTGAAATTTATGGATAGAAAATTGGTTCAGGCGTATCTTTAAGTATCTTTGTTTTTACTTTTAAATTCTCTGGTATTTTTGTAATTTCTATACCTTTGTCTAAACAATCTTTTTTGGCGAGTTCGAATTGACTTTCAGCTTCTTCAAGGAAAAGTTTAGCCTCATTAATTTCATTAATTGAAAATTCTGGATAAGCATCTTTTGCTTTAATAAAAAATTCTTTAGCTTTTTTGTAATAAGGTGCAGAATTGCATAAATTACCTACAATAAATTTTTCATGATCTCCTAAAGCGGTACACATTCTTCCCAGATAAAAATTTGCAAGCCCAATAAAATTTCTAATAATCCATTCTTCTTTTAAGCTTTCTGCAGCATCTTTAGCTATAATTGATGCACCTTTATAAATTTGAGCTGCAGTTTTAAAATCCTTATTACTTTCGGATAATCTAGCATGTATCTCTTGGTTTTTTATTAGAAAATAATTAATTTCAAAAGAAAGTTTTTCATAGTTAAAGATCTGATTGGCTAATTCTTTCTGTTTTTTCACATTTCGTGCAAAAATTATGGCAGTACTAAGAAAGGAAGCAGCTTTTAAACACAACTCGCTCTGACTTTTGTAATTATCACCCTTTATGATTTCATTTAATTTTATTTCGCAAAGCTGGGCAGCTTCCATCAAAATATTACCGATTTGAATTTCTTCGTCCTGTACCTTTACCATATTGCCTGATTGATCCTTAATCTCAAGAATTAACCCTACATCTGCAGCTTTTTTTTCTTTAGCAACCAAATACAATGCTCGTGCTAATTTTTCAAAATATTGGATATCCTCGTCGGAAACTTTCTTTTGGTGTAAGAATATCTGATATCTACGTTTTTGAATATGTTCCCACAGTTCATATAAATATCTACCTACTTGTAAATAAGCGTCTGAAGCGAGTCCTATCATATTATTTTTTTCAAATTCTCTACCAGCAGCCATTCCAAATCTTATAGCTTCAATATAATCTTGTTTTTTTTCCATTTCAAAAGATTTTTCCAGATTTTTCATTGCTTTTTGATATTCTTTTTGAGATTTAGGCTCAACAAGCTCTATTGGCCTCTGAACTATTGTTTGGGCTTTTTGTTCTTGCGATGTTTGTTGTTGGGATATTTCCATTTCTATATTAGAGATTTCCCCATATTCTTCTATACCAGGTCTTCCAGCAGCTATTCTATGAGATAATTCAAATAGACTTTCTGCAAAAATTTTTTCGTCGATATCAGGAATTACCCAATCAACTTCGTGATATCCTGTGGTCTCGGTGTTCGGATCATCAAGATTAAATATTTTAAATCCTAGTGACCCTCCCCTTAATTGAGTGTGATCAAAAACAAGCGCAACTGCTTTAGGGTTCATGCATTGATATCCGATATGATTTCTTATATCTGTGGTACTCAAGAAAATATTCAAGCCAGGATGTGAATGATACCATCCAACTATAAATTCATTTTTTTCAGCCAGTTTTTCATTTAGGTTTGCAGCTTCAATATAATTTTTTTCGGTAAACTCAACATCTACAGCTCCTCCATGAGTCATTGGAATGGCGTCATTACAGACCACGTCCTCACCCTCAAATCTTCCAGCAAGAAAACCATACACTTCTTTCCATTCGGATCTTGGGATATTATAATTGGCAAATCTGGTACAATGCAAAATGATTTTCTTAAAGGCATTTGATTTTAGAATTACTTTCCAATTACTCTTTTTTTCATTTGTTGAACTCATTGAACTCTCCAAGATTTTTCAATCAAGTTTGTTTCAATAATTTAAGGTATTTTATCAATTTAAGTCAAACGAGTTTATTTCTTTATTTTTTATAAGACTTTTGGACAGAAATTATTTTTGTTAATGATATTAAATAAAAAATTAAAAGAAAGTTGAGCGAATTAGAGTTAAAAGGTATTAATAATTCTAATATAGGTCAAAATTATTAAATTTGGAATAAATTCTAATATAATAAATAAATTCTAATAATAATTATAAGATAATATATCAATAAATTTTGTAAAAAATCTCTTGATAAGTATAAACCTCTTTTTTCTTTTTGAGGTAAAAACAAGTCAAAAATTTTTTGATTGAAGAATTAAAGTTGTAAATAGTAAAATTCAAATTCAAAAAAATTAACAATAGTGAATCAAATGGCTGAATCTAACATTTCAATGATTGATATTTCGGAGAAAAAAGATATAATTAGAATTGCCATAGCAGAAGGAAAAATTTACTTAAAAAAAGATACAATAGACAAAATTAAGACTAAAAAAATCAAGAAAGGAGATGTTTTAACAGCAGCTGAACTTGCAGCAATTAGTGCAGTTAAAAAAACTCCTGATCTGGTAGCACTTGCGCATCCAATTCCAATAATGAAAACAGATGTAAGCTTTAATTTTAATGAGGATGAAAATAGCATTATTGCAAAGGTATCTGTAAAATCTATTGCAAAAACTGGTGTCGAGTTGGAAGCAATTACTGGAGTAATGATTGCATTACTTACTATTTGGGATTTTACAAAATATCTAGAAAAAGATGAAGCCGGACAATATCCAAATACTCGTATAAGCGATATTAAGGTCGTTAAAAAGTTAAAAATGGAGTGAAAAGTCTAGATTTGAAGTGAAAAGTTTAGATTTGATTTTATATCTTTTTAAATTAAGGGTAGTATTATTAATGTCAGATGAGCATTTAAAAAATGATGTAAAGTTCTCCAATTTGAATTTTTCAATTATCATAATTAGCGATTCCAGATATAAACAGCTACAGGAGAATCAACAGATAGACGATAAAACAATCCCCATAGTAAAAGAGATTCTAATGAAATTCGGACATAACTTGATTTCAGAGGATATAGTGCCAGATGAGGCAGATAAAATAAAAGAGAAAATAAATTTGGTTATTGATAAATATAAACCTCATATAATTATAACTTCTGGAGGTACTGGAATAGCAAAAAGGGATGTTACAATAGAAACGATGGGCAGTATTTACGAGAAGGAACTACCTGGTTTTGGAGAATTATTTAGAAGTTTAAGCTACAAACAAATTGGAGTAAATTCGATATTATCAAGAGCAAGTGCCGGGATTTATAGAGAAACTCTTATTTTTAATCTACCCGGCAGTCCGAAAGCAGTAAAACTTGCGCTTGAAAAAATAATTATTCCAGTATCCAGTCATTCAATAGCGATGTTAAGGTGAAAAATTGAATAAAAAAAATTTGAAAACAAATAAGTTGCAATCTAGAGGTTTTAAGAGTTTAACTGCTGTATCAGAGGTAATCAATCTAATCAATTCACGAATTAGAACAATAAATACTGAAATTATAAAAACGGAAGATTCATTTGGAAGAATAGTTGCTCAAGATATCAAATCACCAGTTAATATACCCCATTTTTCAAGATCAGCCATGGATGGTTATGCAGTTAAGGCAGAGGATACTTTTGGAGCTAGCATTAAGAACCCTAAAAAGTTGAAGATAGTTGGTAAAATTAAGATAAATGAGGTGTTTGATGGTGAATTATCGAAAGGTAAAGCAGTTCAAATTCCTACTGGGGGCCCTATCCCGACAGGTGCAGATGCAGTAATTAAAGTTGAAGATACAAAAAGAATAAATGATGAAATCAAAATATATAAAGCATTGACTCCATTTAAAAATGTTTCAAAAATAGGAGAAGATGTTAAAAAAGGCGATTTGATTATTGAAAAGGGGACTACAATACGTCCACAAGAGATTACGATTCTTTTAGCCTGTAATATTCTGAAAGTTAATGTTTACAGGAAACCAAAAGTCGCCATTATCACTTCTGGCTCTGAACTTATTGAAAAAGGGATGAAACCGGAAATCGGTCAGATAATAGAGACCAACAGTTATTCTTGCGCCTCACTATGTAGAATTTATGGTGGAGAGCCAATTAGATTAGGAATAGTAAAAGACAATAAGGAATCTTTAATAAAAATCCTGGAAAAAGCACTGGAATATGATCTAATCGTTTTCACGGGTGGTTCTTCTGTAGGTGAAGATGACCTAATCCCGGAGATAGTCCAAACCCATCCCGAGAATGAATTCTTCATTCACGGCATAGCAATGCGCCCCGGATCGCCAACAGCAATAGGTTTCATAAAAAATAAACCTGTTTTCTGTCTTCCTGGATTTCCAGTGGCAACAATGATAAGTTTTGAGACATTTGTGGGTTATACTATCAGAAAAATGATGAACGCTAAAAATTTAGATCCAAGACCAGTTATTATCGCCAGATTAACAAGACAGATACCTTCACAACTAGGCAGACGAGACTTTGTCAGAGTCCGGCTAAGGTTTGATCATAACAACAACGAATATATTGCAGAGCCCATTAGAAGTTCTGGATCTGGGATTATTAGTTCTATGGTAAGAGCATCGGGGATATTGGAAATCCCAGAAGATTTGGAAGGTCTTGAAAAAGATAATAAAGTAATAGTAAAATTATTTATACCCAGATGAAGAATATGGCAGAAAAAAAATATTATCAAGCAATTCAAATAAATGAAGTAAAGATATTACTTAATAAATTCTTTATCTATAGTCCTGAGATAGAAGAAATAGATATCTTAAATGCTGATAATCGTACTTTAGCAAAGGATATTATAGCACCAATAAATGTACCTCATTTTAATAGATCGATGCGGGATGGATTTGCGGTAAAATCTGAGGATACATTTTCCGCCGATGAAGATTCTCCTATCGAATTAAAAGTCGTTGGTAAAATATTAGCTGGTGAAATTCCTAAAATTAAATTAAATAAAGGGGAGTGTGCCCAAATTGCCACTGGGGCGCCTTTACCTGAAGGTGCGGATGCCGTGGTAATGGTGGAATATATAAATAAATTAGATGATAGATCCGTAGAAATTTTCAAAGCAGTGTCTCCTGGGCAATATGTAATCAAGATAGGTAATGATATAAGAGAAGGTACTATTTTGCTAAAGAAGAATGAACTTCTAAATCCAAGAGATATTGGCGCACTTGCTGCTATTGGAAAGAATATGGTTCCTGTTTATACAAAACCAAAAATAGCCCTATACAGTACCGGAAATGAAATAATAAAATTAGGAGAACAATTAACCGATGGAAAAGTCTATGATATTAATTCTTATACATTATATCATTCTATAAAACGCACTGGAGCCAATATTTCACTAAAAGGTATACTACCTGATGATATAGAGATAGCAATGCAGAGCTTAAAAAGAGATATCAATAATTACGATCTCATAATTATGTCCGGCGGCACTTCTAAAGGTATAGGTGATGTTTTTCCATCAATTATTCCCCAGCTAGGTGAATTAGAGTTTTTAATCCATGGAATTAGAATAAAACCCGGTAAACCTACTTTATTTGCATCATTATTTCATAATAACAAGAGAAGAATGATTGCTTTACTTCCTGGATATCCGACCAGTGCCCTTACTATATTTAATGTGTTTCTAAAAGATCGAATAATGAGATGGTGCAAAATGCCAATTTCTAAAAAGAAAAAAGTAAAAGCAATCCTAACAGAACGTGTTTATTCCGAATTGGGAAGACACGAATTTAAAAGTGTGAAATTAATTAAGCGAAATGATATATTTTATGCTGAACCTACTAAAACTGGTTCTGATGCAATAACTACTTTAGTTGGAATGGATGGATTTTTTGAGATACCAGAAAATGTTCAAATTCTAGAAGAAGATGAGGAAGTAGAGGTCACAATTTTTGATTAAAAGCTTTGAACATTGTTTTAATGGACTGACTTTTTATATAATGGTCTTTAAAAAGATCAAATAAATAATTTCTTATTCTTTTAGTGCTGTATTCATCATATTTAAAATCTATATCATATTTACATTCAAAAAGTATTAGGTCTCCCCCGGTCTTTATAGGTGCCCTCCTAATTTTTATTTTATTAGCCATGTTTAGGTCAAAATAATTTTTAATTTCATGAGTATTTAATTCTCCTCTCCCCACGGCTAACAAAACGCCTACTATTCTTCTAACCATTTCATATAGAAAACTCTCTCCGATTACATCAATAACTAATAGACCATCTTTTATTTGCTCTATTTTTATCTCAAAAATTTTGCGGACTGTATTTTTATTAATAGATTCATTGGAAAGCCCTCTTTTTGAAAGAAGCCTAAAATTATGCTCTCCTAAAAATTCTTTTGATGCTTTCTTCATTATTTTGATATCCAAATCATTTGTCCATGTTAAATATTTGTAATGCCTATAAATTGCGTGGTACCTTGGGCTAAAATCGGGAGAAACCCTTGCATATGCATAAAATCTGATGTCTTCTGGTAGATATGAATTAATCTTAGGAATAATGAGTTTATTAACAGAATTAAAAGCAATAACTTGTCCTAAAGAGTGAACATATCTATCAGTTCTACCTGAATAACCAAATTTCGCGGCTTTTTCATCATCGATATAGCCCGATTTTCTTAATGCGTTTATAATAAATTCCTGTACTGTTCTATTATTTCTTTGTGTTTGAAATCCTAAGTACCGATCTCCTAAATAGAATACTTTCAAGGCATATCTGTTTACTCCAGAATCATTGGACAATTACATTCACCAGAATTAAGATTTTTTCAGTTTTTTCCAGATTTTTTTAAATTTTTTCGAATTTTTTCAAATTTATATCAATTTAATTTTCCAAATAAGTCAATTTAATAAGAGATATCCTATTAATTTAAGTTAATGAGTCCACCTTTAAAATATTATATCCAGACATTTGGTTGCACTTATAATCAGAATTCCAGTCAAATTATGGAAGGTCTATTAAATGAATATGGATATTCTAAGGTAGATGATATTGAATTCGCCGATATTATTATTATAAATACTTGTATAGTCAAGGTTAACACAGAAGCCAAGATTTTGCATTTGATATCAGAAATATCCAATAAATATCCTCAAAAATTTTTAATTATTGCAGGATGTATGCCGGAGGTATTAAATCAAAAGGTAAAAAAGATCGCTCCTAATGCTAATATGATAGGACCCTTTTTTTCCACGAAGATTATTCAATTGATTGAAAAATACAGAGCAACTCATAAACCTGTCTATTTTATTGGGAAAAAAATAGAAATTAAATTGAATACACCCAAGAAAGTATATAATAAATTCATAGAAATAGTGCCCATATCACAAGGGTGTATAAATAATTGTAATTATTGTATTGTAAAAAAGGCTATGGGAGAATTAAGGTCCTATCCTCTTAATGAGATAATCTGTCATATCGAAAATGCAATTCAAAGAGGTGCGAAAGAAATCCAGCTAACAGCACAAGATTTAAGTGCATATGGTAAAGATCTTAAGGAAAATTTAAATTTGGCAGAACTTTTAAAAGAAATTATTAGAATCAAAGGTCAATTTAGAATAAGATTAGGTATGATGAACCCTTCTACTCTAAAGCCCATTTCTGATAGTTTATTCAAGGTCTGTAAGCATGAAAAAATATACAAATTCTTTCATATTCCAGTTCAGAGTGGTGATGATCAAATTTTGGAAAAAATGAATAGAAAATATACCATAAAAGATTTTATATCTATTTGTAATAAAATTAAAAATAGTTTTGAAGACTATAAGATCTCCAATGATATAATTTGCGGATATAAAGGTGAGACAGAAGAAAATTTACAAAATA
>CAZYEE010000049.1:0-17883 GCA_964646355.1 uncultured archaeon
TATTTAAATTGAAACACAAAACATTTATGCATTTAAAATAAAAATTTCCTATTGAATATCAATTACATACATCAATGATAATTTTTACAAAAAATGAAAGAAATGAGCAGAATATCATAAGGTGAATTAGTAATGGATTCAATTAATGCTAATAGACGTTTTCTTGAATTAGCAAAGATTATGTCCGTAAAACTAGCGGATTCTTGTTCTCCTAGGTTTATTAAAAATAATTTTAAACAGATTATTACCGAAGAATCTTCCTATCTATCCGAGATTCAAGAGCTAAAAAGAATATTATCTGAATATGAAAAAGAAATCGAATCCTATAAAAAATTAGAAAATTTAAAAACAAAACTCGATGAAAAAGACAAAAAGATAAATGAACTTGAAAATGTTATTCAATCATTAAAAGAAGATAAGATCTCAATTGATATTAAAGAATTATTAATGGAGAATGAGAAGTTAAAAACTAAAATTTATGAGCTCACTGAAGAAAATGATCAACTTAAAAGCCAATTAGATCAAGTTAAACACATAAATCAAAACTATATTAGCTTGATTGATTCTCTTGAAAATAGACTGTGT
This sequence comes from uncultured archaeon, assembly GCA_964646355.1. Taxonomy (GTDB): domain Archaea; phylum Asgardarchaeota; class Lokiarchaeia; order Helarchaeales; family HEL-GB-B; genus HEL-GB-B. Next base: position 586 of record CAZYEE010000049.1, read on the forward strand.
GAAGCCAGTAATAAAAGCTATGCCCATGTAGTTGAATGCCAAAAATTACGTAAATTATTGCTTAATGAACGGAACAAAATAAAAACACTTGAAGCAGAGAAAAAAGAGTTGATTTCAACAGTAAGAAGACTTGAAAACAGGTTATTGATGGGTGGAAATACATTTGGGCTTGTTATTACATCAACACCTATGGAAGAAGTATCAAGAGAAGGAGATAACGCAGTCCAGTTTAAAGCTGAACTGAAAAGAATGAACATTGAGCTAAGTAGAAAAAATGAGAGAATTAAAAATTTGGAACTAGAATTAAGAGACCTCAAAGAGAAAATGGCTCATGCTGATACCGCTGAACTTCAGGCAAGAAATGAACAATTAACGGAGGAACTCGAAAAGAAGAACTCAATTATTTTGGATTTCAAAACACTTCGCAAAAAAATGATGGTCCAGATTAAAAATTTACAAAATAGAATAACAGATCTGCAAAATCAATTATTGAGCCGAACTGAAGAGCTTGAGGAAAGTAAAAAAATGATTAATGAACTTGAAACTGTGGTAAGAACTGGAGTAAAAGATGCTAGTGCTAGAGAATTGATAGCAAAATTGCAACATGAAAATGAAAACTTGAGGTCTGAATTAAGAGCGATGGACTCGGCTCTAAGGGCCCAAGATAAGTCATATCATAGTCTTCAACAACAAATCAAGGCTTTAAAATCTCAAGTGAACAAATTATATAACCAAAGTAAATGGCAATTAAGTCAAATCCATCGGTATCATGATATTCTTGAACGAGCAGGTATTGATCCTGCGGATTATGGGCTAGATACCCAAAAACTAACCACATCATTTAAGAAAGCACTACAAGGAGCAGAAAGCACATCTAGCGAGATCAGTGAAAAAGACAACAAGATCAAACAACTTGAAAGTTATATCACACAATTAGAAAATGAAATTAATGAAATAAATTTTAAATTAATGAGTAGAGATGTTAAAATTAATGAATTAGAGAATATTATTAATGATATAAAAGTCCAATTTGCTAATAAGGGTCTTAAAATTAAGATATAGGTGCTATATTAAATGATTATTGAGTTCTTTAAAAAATCTAAATTTCTTTTTATATTATCGTTATTTATTATTCTAATTTCTATAATTAATAGTCTATTTTATGTTTCATATAATAATTACCCTCAAGAAATTAATAGCACTAATTTTTTGCTTCAAAACTCTGAATCTGTTCATTCATCGGGCACAGGGCCCTCTATTCAAGTTTTAGAATATGCAAACGGCTCTAAAAATCATTATGACCTAAATAATGGGACTTCAATCAGCTGGGATATACCCAATAATTGGATTGGGGATAATTTTTCAGTAATGGTGTCCAATCTTACCACTTCAGTTAAGAATGACCTTTATGAAGTGGCGGATGATGGCAACACAAATATTTTAAATCACATATCAGGAAATTATGCTGATACCAGATTTGATGACAATAACAATTGGAGCTTAAGGTGGGGTGATATAGAAACCACCCTCATTACACTTGATGCTAATCTATATTTTTATACTTTAGCATATCAAGGGACCATTTCCAATCTTCATGTACATTTAAAATTGACTACAACTAATTGTAATAAAAATAATTATCTAGAGATTCGACTTATGGACGAATCTTCTGGCTATTATGTTATAGACCATATAACTTCTTCAGGAACTTTTATAATAGACCAAGATATTTCTAGCTCTCCTGACAGCTATGTGGATCCAAATAATAGATTGTGGATAAATTTTTATGGTTCAAATCAAGGCCCAGGATCTATAAAACGTGTTGATATTGATTATGTATATATCAACATAACCACTTCAAGGATGTATATCGATCCAGATATTATCCATATGAACGTAAACGGTACAGCAATAACAGGGACTTGGGATTTAGCAGTCGCTGGTCTATATGGACCTTGGAGTTCTGGGACATGTTGGTTCACTTTTGACTGTGATCCAGGTTATTCAATATCTTTTAATGCTTTTTCCACAATGTGGATTAATAAAACAAGCCATACAGGATCAACCTATTATTTAGGCTCTGGTGATCATCCTTCTGTCAATTATTGGAAAATAACATTCAATGCAATTGATGCTTCAGTAGATTATCAAGATCAAGAATTCATTATATTACATCCTGCAAAATGGGTTTTTAATAATGCGACAGGCCCATCAGGAACAGTCCCAGTCTCTCCCGGATCGTATAAGGGTAACTCGACTATTCCAATAACACAAACATATTATGAAAGTGGATTATGGGAATTTTTCTGTTCTTCTCAGAACATTATTTCAAATATTTATATTAGAAAAAATGGACATGATGTAGATACTGTAAATATAACAGACATAGTCGATATAAGCTGCACACTTATTGAATCAAATACGCAAGGTAGTTTCAACCTATCGATCTATAACGAAAGTGGAATAGTTCATCAAGAGCTTCAAACAGCCTCTGGAAATACAGTAATTTTTACCAGTTGGAATCTCTCACAAGACATAATTAATAATGGAGTTTATACAATAGAGATATCATGGAAAAATGAAACAGATATTGGATATATTCGTGATTATATAACCATTATTTATCCAACGGAACTTATCAATTATACAATTCACCACACTTACTTCATTGGTAATATTTTAGAGATGACGGTCTTTTATAATAACACGTTTGCAAAAAATGGGTTTATAGAAAATGGGATAATAGGTGCAAATCTAGATTATGTAATTAAAAACTCAAGCAACCCGAGTATAGATAGTGGAATCTTAAATGACACAAATAATGGAAACTATACAAATTCAATAAATCTCAGCTCTTATTCCATAGGTAATTATACACTTATAATAAATGCTTCTAAAAAGTGGTATCATAATCTTTCAATATCATTTTATATTGAAATATTTGGATTTAATACTTCTATCAATATTTCTCTCCCAATGTCAAATGGTATTGGTCAAGCTTATTGCAACTATACTGAAACTGTAGTTTTTAAATTATGGTACTTCAACGTCACTCAAAATAACTCAAGTTTTATTAATGGAGCTAATATTGAAGTATACAAGAGTTCTATTCCTGTATCAACTGTATTTTGGGAAGAATCAGTAGCTGAAAGTGTATATTATATTTATTTGAATAGCTCAAACCTCGATTTGGTCTCTACATGGGATGATATCAATAATAATATCACAATAACGGTTCAAGTATCTAAACATTCATTTATTCCAAGAACTATCAACATTGAATGGGATGTAAGAAATTCTACTGCTATTTTATTTGGTAATTCAAGTGAAACCCGTTTAAGCGGTAGATTCGGTATCAAATTGAATTATACAAACCAACAGCTAAATAATCCAATATCAGATTATTTTTCACCTTCATTTCGTTTATATTATAATGGAACGTTATTCTCATCTCTGAAATCAAATTATCTATCTATCGGACTGTGGAATTTAAGCTGCTTCTTTAATGAAACGAGAAATGTTACATATAATATCCTGGTTAAAGTATCAACTGTCGGATTTAAAGATACAACATGGAATTTCTTATTACATGTGAATGTTACTGCCACTAAAAATTATACTTTTGGTATAACAGAAAATATATTTTATTATCAAGATCTAAATTTCTCTATTATCTATAATAAGACATATCCAGTTCTCGATGGTCTTGATAATGCCGAAATAATTTCAACAAAATTTGCAATTACAACAACAAATATGGGCTCCGGGCTATATTTCGTTAATGTACATACCGCAAATTTACTTAATGTTTCTCATTATAAGATCTATTTCTTAATAAGACAAACTCATTTCCAAGAAATAAATTTCTCGATCTCCTTTAATATTATAAATGTTACCACCAAATCTGTTATTTTTAATACAACTGATACCAGTTTTGATGGGAATAATACAAGAGCATATGTTAATCAATCTATCATTTATGAATTAATATATAATGACACCTTTAAAAATAGTTTTATAAAAGATTCAACAATAATTGCTAGAATATATAATTATAACAATGATCTAATCAGTTCTCAATATACGTTCCAATCATATCCAGCCTTCTATAGGATTAAGGTGGATATTTTTGGAATTCATTCTGGTAATTATACCTTAAAAATCATATCCCGAAAACAAAACTATTTTGAATCTGTAATAACATTAAACTTTACCATAATGCCTTCAATAACCCAGATGGTACTGCTTAGAAATCATCCACAGTATGGGATTATCCAATTCACTGAATATACAGAATGGGATCATTATCAAATATTCTTTATGAGTAATTTTACAGGAATATTTTATAACGAATTTAAACAATACAAACAACCAATCTCTTGGGGTTATGTTCGATATATTATTTGTGAAAAAGACAAAACCCCCAATAATCAATCAAATTGGTTAAAGAATGGGACTTTTGTATATTCTATTCAGAATGAGTTATATTGTAGCCCAAGTATATCTTTAAAATATAGTAATGGAACTTTCTTACCCACAGGAAATTATACTGTCTACGTCTATACTTTCGCAAGAGACTGTATTAATAGGAGTATGAATTTTTCATTAACAATTGTTCCTCGTCTGACAGGTAAAATCGAAGTATTTACTGTTTCTTCAATTACTCAAGGACAAAGCTTCCAAATTCAAGTGAAATTGACTGTAAATGATAATCCATATTCCGCTCAACTAAAAATGTATATTTATTGTTATGACTCAGATGGAAATCTGATATTAAATAAATCCTATACAATGATAACTGGACTTAATGGTATTGATATAAAACTATTTCAGGCCCCAAATGATGCCAGTAAAATCTCAATCGATGTTAAATTTAGCGGTGAATTCCGACCTTATCCTTTAGTCTCAATAGAACCAATATCCTTAGCGCAACCTATTACTATAAGTGTTCAGAAATCCGTTAATTTCTTACCTATAATTTTATTAATTATCGCAATATGTGCCGCATTTATTGGAACGATCGTATACGTCAGATCAAAAGTTATAGCCCCTAAAAAAACTAAAAAGCTAGAAATTTCACAAGAAAAATACACCCATTTTAAAGACCTGACAAGTATCATGAATATAATGCTCGTATATAAACCCACCAATGAAATTACATATAATAAAATACTAATAGATAAGGGTTATGACGAAGAATACTGGAATAATCTTAAGAATAAGATCTTGGAATTCAAAGGCTCCGGTAATAAGAAAAATGCCGCATTAGATCTAATTTTTTATGATTCGATAAAAATCCTTATTGATGATGGGCAATATATCCGATTAGCTCTCTTATTAGAAAATATCCCTTCTGAAATAATTCTTAGATCTGTGGTAGATTTTATTCAATATTTTGAATTAAATCATTATGGTTATCTTAAGAAAAATGAGCTCAATAAAATTAATGATCTTGAAGAATATCTAGATAAACAACTTGGTATTGCATTTATTATGCCATACACGATCTCTATAGCCAAGCTTACCAGCATTAAATATACACCATTCCAGGAAACAGTTATCAATATGGCAAGGATGGTATCTACAGATGAAGGCTATTTTTATATTTCAGATCTTTATAAGAAAATATCTAATGAATCCTTAGTGGAAGGAATGACCATATTTCAAACAATTGAAGACTTAATCAATAAAAAGGTATTCGTTCCATTCGATGTTTCCATTAAAAAAGAGAAAAAGGCAGCTAAACGCATTAAAGAAGTTCCGAAATTTACAACTAAAATGAATGAATACCAAACAAATGTAGTGAGCTTAACAAATCGAGCTTTAAATGCCCAAAGAAGAGGGGATCTTCAAGAAGCACTTGAAGCCTACAAGGAAGCTGCTCGACTTGCAAAAGAACATAATTTCATAGAGGAATGGCGACGTTATATGTTTAAAGTAGAAGAGATAAAAACACAAATAGAAAGATCCAAGGAAGCTGGATTTAAACCCGCGGAAATTTCTGAATATCAATCAACGTTTTCTACCAAATATTCAGTTAAAATGACATCATTTTCTCGTATAAAACAAAAGACCGATGAAAAAGTTTTGGGAGATAAAATTAAAAAAATGAAAGCGGAAAAAATCGAAGCAAAAAAAGAGGCAATTGAATCAATACCTCCTCAGACAATTAAAGAAACATCATCTAAACCAGTAGAACCGAGTCCAGCAGAGATCGATGAAATTAGAGCTTTATTATCAGTTAAATCAACTAAATCCAAAAAATATCCTGAAGTTTCCAAAGAAATTATAACAATTGACGATGAAATACAATCAATTGATGAGGAAATTGAATCTATTGATAAAAAAATAAAAACTACTCGAAAAAAAGAAGCCGAACATGAACTTACTCCACTCGAAAAAGCATTAAAATATGGAATAAATCTTAAAGATGAAGAAATATTTGACATTGGCAGTTCGACTGATCATATTAGCTCACACTCACTCCTTGAAGAAGATAAATCAGAGGAACTTGAAGATGAAATAATCGTAGATATTTCACAGCTCGACCAATTCTGTCCAAAATGTAATGCCCAAATATCCTCTAAATATCTTAGACTGATCGTCAAAGGTTATTCACCCGAATGTGAAAATTGTGGGTATAAATTAAAATTAAAAGATTTACTAAATGAATAAGTTTTGAATAATTAATTTATTACTTACATACTTTTTACTAGTTTTAACTTATACAATTTTTGCTAATTTTAATGAAAAATTAAAATATTCTTTTATTTTATAAAAAAGTAAAATAAACAGAATCTAAAAGTAGTTCCATTTTAACCTGAAATGATTAAAATTGATCGATAATTAATTATAAAAATAGAGAGCCTAAAAATGCTTATTTTAATTGATCTGTTTCTTTTAAAATTTTATTATAATGAAATGAAGTTAGCATAAACGAGACTTATACCAAACCGATTTCTTTAGCAAATTTCCGTACTGCTTTTAAAGCTGGTGAATTGTCATCCAGGTTTAATAAGGATTTTCCATTAAAATTAAATTCTGCAATTTGTTCATCGAATGGTAGGATCATCCATCCATCTAATTTTAAGTCATTCACATAATCTTCCAGCCGATTTTTCATATTCTCATTAAATTTATTTCCTATTAAATATATTTTTTTGAATTCAATTGCGACTTCATCAGCCAATTCTCTAATTCTTCGTGCTGTCTCTAAACCCATTTTACTTGGGTCCGTTATTATAAACATTATATCTACATTACTGGAGGTTCGTCTGCTAAGATGTTCTAGTCCTGCTTCCAGATCCATAAGAACCAAATCATAGCTTTTCACTAAATTATCAAGTATTCCAGTTAAAATTGAATTTATAAAGCAATAACAGCCTTCTCCTTCATGTCTTCCCATTACTAATAAATCATATGAATAATCATCTGCTTCAATTATTTTCTTGAAAATTTCACCCTCAAGTAGTTTACTTTTATCAACTGTCGGAGGAAGAGTACCTTTTGAAATTTGCTTTTTCAAAATATCAGCTACTCCGCCTATGGTATCTACCCTTGTGATATTATACCCTAAAACATCTGGTAAATTGGTGTCAGGATCAGCATCTATTACTAAAATACCATTTTCTTTGTATTTATCAGAATCTTTTAATACCTTTAACAAAAGAGCTGCGAACGTAGTTTTACCTACGCCACCTTTGCCACTAGTACCTAATATTGTACAACCCATGATAATGCCAAATAATCTATCTAAAAAAAATTTTTCGGTATTTTATACCAATTCTTTTTAGAACTTGAAAATTAAAAAAAACTTTATCTTCTTCCCATTCGCTTAAATAACTCCTTCAACTCGGATTGAAGTGCCACTCTTGGATTCATTGGAGTGCTTGGTTTCTGAGAAGATGGCTCAACCTTTTTTTGTGAATCATGCATCTTGGTTTTTGAGTCTATTGAATGATGCTTTGGTTCAAAAACTGATTTTACTTCTTTTAACTCTGATGTTCCACCTTTTTCTAGCGCCTCAAATGCATTCTTAATTCTTATTTCTAAATCTGTAATTTTTTCGATGACCTCATTTCTGATTCTAAACTCCATGTTACTTATATTTTCCTCAATATGATTGACTTTCTCTGTTAAATCTTTTATTTTCTCGTCAATTATTGAAAGTGTATTTGTAAATTTTTCTACAACTCCAGAAAGTACATCAGATATACAATCAAATTTCTCATCTAGACATTTATTTGAATCCTTGAATAGATTTATCATTTCAAAACTCATTTGAATCGAGCTAGTTAATTAATAATTAAATTAATTTATATTATGTGGAGTCTTTTTTAAATTAATTCAAGATTTATGCACATTTTATTCATATTCAGAATATTCATATTCAAAAAATTATTTCATGTTCGGAAAATCCATAATATTAAATAACATGAATGAAGGATTTTAGGTCATGATTTTCAAATTAGAAAAAGTATATCTTGGGCTTGATATTGAAAAAATTAAACACCTATTATTAAATCCAAGTTTCTGGGAAGATGTTGTAGAAAATACAAAAAAGATATCCATAACAAAAACAAGTCCAACTAAATTACACCAAGAAATGGTGATGGAAGTAGAAATTGATTCTCTCGGATTAATTAAAAGAGATGTAGAAACCATCCAGGATGTTGTTTTTAATCCCGAAGAGCCTTATTTTGATGAAGTTGGTAGTTTCAAAACACAGATCATAAAAGTGAAGGTTGAAAACAGTAATCAATTAAGATATTTCGATGGTATAATAAAAATAGATGAAAAACCTGGAAAAGCAAGAATAATTTTCACTTTAGATAAAATTGGACTAAAAGATTCGCTTGTTGAATTACTTGGCATCCAATTAACCATTAGACGTATGCGAAGAGAACTGAAAAGAATTATGGAAAAAGTCGCAGTTTATCAAAAAGAAGGGATTTTAGAAAAATTTTATAAAAATAGTTAAAGAATAAATTTAATAATAAAACTATTTATATTGAGAATTTACATTAAGGTATAGTGCATTCACAAATATATAAACCGTATTCACAAAAAATATATATTATATTCACAAAAATCAACAGGTAGTTAGTTCAAAAATGTTCACACCATATGGTAGAACCGTTTTAATGACTGGCATTTTGTCCTTATTATTTGGACTTGGATTTTATATCTATTTTCTTGTAGTATTGGGCGCTATTCTGATTTTTAGTGCCGTTATTGGCTATCCATTTTTCTATTATTCAATTAATTTTAAAAATATTGAAATAATAAGGCAAGTAGATCATCCTAAATCATTTGTTAATGATTATATTACTGTTACAATTATAGTCCGAAATAATAGCAATAGAACAATTGAATTTCTTCAAATAGTCGATAACATTCCAGCATTAGCCTTCGATCTAACTTTAGGTCAAGAAAGAATCATTACAAGATTGGACGCCAATTCAGAAATAAAATTTTCATATGTATTACGCGTGAGATTAAGAGGTGAACATAAAATTGGTCCAATAAGCGTATTTTTAATGGACCGAATGGGATATATATTAGAAAAAGAGGAGTTTCCCATTTATACAAAACTTTTAGTTTATCCCACTTATGAAGAAGTAAAAAGAATGGAAGCTTTTGCCACAAGAAGGAGGCAGGGTCTAATTTTTGGCGCTCATAGAACTAAACAAAAGGGATTGGGCACTGAATTTTTTGGATTGCGTGAATATATCGTAGGTGATGAATTCAGACGAATTGATTGGAAAGCCACGGCAAGATCTGGAAGTCCGATGATTAGAGAATTTGAGACTGAAAAAAATATAAGAGTCATTATTATGATAGATGCCAGCAAGACCATGAGCTCCGGTAGTATATATAATAATAAGCTTGAGTATAGTATTAGGGCTGCACTGCTGCTATCAAAACTTGCATTGGAGCGAAATGATCAAGTAGGATTGGTAATATATTCTGATAGAGTTAAATATTATATTGAACCTCGTAGTGGTCCAAATCAATTTTGGAGAATTCTGGAGGTATTATCAAGAGTAAAAAGTGAGGGTCAGAAAAGATTATACAATGCAGCAGATTTTATGGTTAAAAGAATAAAAAAAGATTCATTTATATTTGTTATTTCAGATATGGAAGAAATGTCTAGACATTTTGTAAGCGCTATTCTATTACTTAAATCATATAAGCATGAAGTCATAGTAATTTCTCCGTTTGGCCCCTGGTTTGAGGCCAGTGCATTCGCATTTTTGGATACGATTGATAGAGCACTGTTAGAAGCCATCTCAGAAGAATTATGGGAAAAGCGACTTAAAATACAGGAGAAAATTAAACGAATGGATGTTAATGTATTAAATGTGTCTCCTCAAGATTTCTTTCCTTTAATCATTACTGAATACCTTAGATGCAAGAAAAAAGGAGGTTCTGGTATCGTTTAATTAATCTTTTCAAGGTAAGATTATTATGAATAAAGTTTCATTAATTTACAAGTGTGTTGCAACCGCTATATTTGTTGTAGCATTAATATATTGTTATTTTAATATTGGGCTCTTTAATTTAGTAGCATGGTCACTTCCACCCAGTGAAGACCCTTTTAATACACCAGGTATTCCAGCTATAAATTTTTTCAATGCTATAATTTACTTCTTTTATTATGTCTTCGCACTTGCATATATTTATTTCACTTCTTTAGCTACAGGAATACCCCAAGATCCTTCTACTGTTAAGTTTTATGGGGACAATTTTTTTGTATCATATTATTATACTTTATATTTCTCTTTATTATTATTTTCAATAGCTAATTTAGCTTATTTTTTCATCAAAACCAATCAAAAAAACGCAATTAATGCATTCAAAGGGCCAATCCTTATAATAATAATCGCAGCAATGAATAGATTTTGGCTATACATAATTTCACCTGATTTTACTTATTATGTTCCGGATCCGTCCATTATAACTCCTCTGTATATAATATTTGGGTTTTTAGCAATTATTTGTATAATTAAAGGTTTTACAAGGACTTTTAAAAAGAAGATGCGGGCATATTTTTATTTTATAATTGCTGGATATCTAAGTTCTTTAATATTCGCAACTCCAGACATCTATAATTCTTTAAATGATATATTAGGAAATTTCTACAATAACTCTCCTTTTAATACCGGGTTATATTTCTTTTCTGATCCTATTTTTATAGGTGCTTTGCTTCTGTACTTATTTTTTGAATTTTTAATTCAAGCGGCTTATATCGATAAAATAAATTTATCTGCCACTCAAGAAAAAAAGATAGAAAAACAACTAAAAAACCTTGAAGAAAGAGTTAAAGATTATGAATCTAAGGTAAAAACAAAAGTTGAACTTCATACAATGTCTATAAGAAGACAATTTTCTTCTGAAGCCTTTGATTTTATACGTGAAGTAGCAGAACAAGGAGTTTTAGAAGAGGAGCAAAAGCTTGATCAAATTTTCACGATACGTGAACTTAATAAACTGCATAACTACTTGGAAACACTATATAGCTCAAATCCAGAAGCTGAAATGTCTTTAAAAGCAAAAACAGCTCAACCTCAAGTATCAAATATTGTAAAAGGATTTACTATTGGGCTCGTATTAAAGGTGGGGCTAATAATGTTATTATTATATCTATGCTTTAATCCAGCTATTTTATATTTTGCCTCTATCCCTATTTCAAATAGCTTAGAAATGCAATTGATAGAAGTTTCTGTAATGGTAATAGCTCCATTAGCATTAATATTCCCAGCAATAGCTTTGATCTTCGATATTAGACGGAAAAAACAAGAATTTAAGGAAAAATAGGGAAAAATTTTATTTCTATTTTTTAAAATAATTTTAATTAATTAAAAATTACATTTGATTTATTGAAAAATTAATCCCTTTATATTGTTTTAAACTCATAAGGATTCTCTAATTTTCTTATATAATTTAATGCTTCATCTGCATAATTTTGGAGGTTTAGAGCTTTAGAGATACGTCGGATACCTTTTAATCTATGAATTATATCATCCAGCATTTTGAATATATCCCCCGGATATATCCTTAAATTGTATTCTAATCTAAAATACTGACTAATCTCTCGTGGTGTAAATCCATGAATCCTTAAATTTAAAATATCTAAATTAATTTTCAACAATCCACAATCACAATATGGCTTATCATCATGTTCACACGAGAATACTTCTTGCCATTTTTTCATTATTTTTATAATTTTTTCAGGTATCTTTCCTGAAATTTTATCAATATGCATAAATAAATTAAAAATCAAATCACTAAAGAACATACTAGGTAAATTTATTTTTAAAAATCTGGATATCTCATCTTTCAATTTATCATCAATATATATATTATTGAAATACTCCATTTCGACAGCTATTTGTAGAATTGAGATCTTTTTATTCATTTTATTTATAATCTCCAATGTCTGCCAAGGTAGAAAAAAACTAAGTGCAGTGGCTTTCCCAAGTTTTGATATTTTATATTCCTCATTGACTTTGTCAAGCATTTTCTTTTTATATAATTCTTTAAGAAGATAATGAAATTCTTCCTCCGCACTCAAAATATAATTATAAAAATTTTCTAAATTTGTAGAGTCTAACCCTGCTGTTATAGCAGCTAGTAATTGTGCTTCTATCTCCTCCGGATCAGCATCTAATACTATTGCATCTTCATGTCCTTCAAGAAGCGATAGAGCTATCTGATCCTCGCTTTTTTCTCCGCTGAATGATGTTGAACCTACTTCTGCAAGTAAAACGACCTTACCCCTCTCATGTCTTTTATATCTTCCAGCTCTACCCGCCATCTGTAAAAACATATTATTTCCAAGATAATCTTTTCCCATCTTCATTGAATAAAAAACAACTTGGGATACTGGTAGGTCGACTCCCGCTCCTAAAGCATATGTCGCAACAACTCCAGGTATTTCGTTCTTTTCTAATTTGGCTTCTATCCTTTTTTTCTCATAATAACTTAAACCTGAATGATATGCAGGTACTTCAAGTCGATGTCTTCTCAAATATTTTGAGATTCTATAAGTCCCATATCGACTATTAGTGAAAATTATTGTTGCTCCGATTTTACTCTCTTGTTTTACTAAAACACTTAAATTCAAATTTTTTTCCAGTTCTGATTTGCATAATACAAGGTGTCGCTCTATTGGGACAGGTCTTGAATCATAAATGACGGTCTTAAATCCTAATCTATCGCCAATTTCATTAGCATTTGCTATAGTCGCAGATAATGCAATAATTTGAGCTTCTGGATAAATGACTTTTAAGCGGGCTATTAGACCATCCAGCTCAACTCCACGTTCTTGGTCTCCAAGTGTCTGTATTTCATCAATAATAATAGTTCCCACTGATTTTATGTTTTTATATTCCCCATTTCTAATTATATAATCAAATGCCTCATAAGAAGCACAAATAATGTCTGCATCATCTATTTCACTATCAGTTATAACCAAATCTTCTCCTTTTACATTAATTCTAGACATTCCTACTCTAATTGCAACTTTTAAAATATTTCCATACTTATTTTTAAATTCCTCAAATTTTGTATTGGTTAACGACACAAGAGGTGATAGATAGATCATCACCTGATTGTTAAGCGCCTTGGGAATTCCTGCAAGCTCACCGCACAACGTTTTACCGGTAGAAGTAGGCGCTACTATCAATAGATTTTCATTATTAAGAAGTCCCTCTGATATTGCTAGGTTCTGGACTGGTAGTAATTCTATATTCAAATTCGTTAATATTTCTTTAAACTCAGGAGGAATTTGTAAATCAGCAACCTTATAATTTGGAACTTCCTTAGAAATCTTTTTAGACTTTGTTTTTGGGCCCAAGGTATCATATAATGTAAAATCCTCACTCTTTGCAGCAATAAAACCCGGTCTTATAATATTTAGGATTTTCCCTACATCTCTAAATTTGTTTAGTAATTTTTTTATATTACTTAAAAATTGATCAGTTGGAGTAAAATTCATGAATTTTAATTCATTATCTACTTCCTTAAGCGCACATTCCCTACAAATGAGTTCATTATAAAATAAATAACTATTGTGTATATCAATTCTTGTTAATTTATCATTATTTATACAGAATCTACAAATTTCGGCTATTTCATATTTAATTTGGTAATCATTCAACATCCCAGTTATACCCTTCAGGTTCGTCTCATATATCCTAGGAATTATAATCCTTTTTACAGATCTTAAAAATTTTATAAATTCCTTATATCCAATGAATTCCTGTCTACCTTTATTTTTGTACCAGATTTTGAAGGGTCTAACCTTGTTTTCTTTAAATTCATACAACTCTATTCTTATAACTATGTTTTTTATGAATTCTTTTCCATTTTGAATGATGAGTACTTTACATTTATCTTTTTTATAAGGGACAAATGCTAGATTTTCTGCTCTAATGTCTAACTTCATATATCTGACCACTTGTATAATGAAATTTCATTAAAAATTGATTTTTTAATTAATTATTGCGTTATCTTTTAAAAATTGCATAGAATAAAAATTTTATTGATTGAATATCAATACATGCGAAATGTTAAAGAAATTCTTATTGTTACAAAATTATTTCTTTCAAAAATATAGAACGAGGCTTCTCATTTAAAAAAATTCGATTACAAATTTGGCTAATTATTAAAAATAGTAGTGCTCTTTTTGTAAAAGATCTCTTCATTTAATATTCGCTGATCTTATTACATTTAAAATAAGTATAAATATTCATTCTAATTAGACTATTTAATCTTCACTTTCTTTAAGTTCATAATATAGACGCATTGATTGAAGCGCCTTCAAGGATCTCTCAATATTTTGAATATAGGTGGTTATTTGAAGTTTTTTTAATCCGGCATAGATCCTAGATAACGAGCTACGTTCTGTCTGAATAATGACCGCAATAATTGGTTTATTAGGATATTTATCTTTTAAATGCCCAAATTTCTCTATCACATCGAATTCGATTTCTTTAAAAATTTCAAGGACTATTATAATCGCATCAATATTCGGATCATTTAATAACGCTTCAGCAGCAATTCTATATTTTTCACCCACCTCGTTTCCATCAAATCTTGTGGGAGGCCAATAATCTACTGGATTAAATTGCTGATTACATTGATGTAATACTTTCTCTCTTAAAACTAATTTAGTGGTATCCGTTAATTCACCTAAAACAAATCCATAATCCTCTAATTTTGAAATTATGAGTGATAAAGCACCACTGCTTGGTCCAATTAATCCCAATCTATTTCCTTTTAATAATGGATTTTGTACGAAGGCTTTTGAGATCTCAAATAGATCTTGATAGTTATCTACTGGGATTGCATTGCATTTTTCCAGAATATTTATTTCCGAGCTTTTATTTGGTCTTAAAAATAATATTGGTTTAATTTTCGAGATTTCTCGTATTTTATCACATAATTTTTGGTTAATTTTTTTCAAAAATAGCAATATTATTTTTGTTCTTTCATCATACCCTAGATATTCAAGCACTTCTGACTCGTCTACATCACAAGCTTCTCCTAAATGTACAATTTTACTAAATCCTATGTTTGTTTCTGGATTCCACCATCCACAGCCACCTGCAAGTCCTCCACTCTGAGCAATATATCCAATATTCCCATCTCTAAAGATACATCTAACTGGAATTATTGAGGTCGTGAAATCATCATTAAAATTAATAATCCCGATTGTATTAGAACCTACAATCCGAACATTATTTTCCTTGGCTAATTTTTGTATTTTCTGTTCCATTTTTTCGGTCAAAAACGAGCTTTCAATCATTAAGTATTTTATTCCTCTATTTATACATGTTTCAATTGATCGCATTACTTTCTGAGGAGGCAAAACTATTATTGCAAGCTCTGGATTTCCAGGAACATCCCTTATTGTTTTATAGGTCTCTATACCTAATATTGCATCCTCGTTTGGATTTACTAAAAAAATCTCTCCTTTATATCCTATCGTTTCAAGATTTTTTACAATCTGATAGCCGAATTTACCCTTCTTATTAGAGGCACCACATATTAAAACCTTTTTTGGATTGAAAAAAGGCTCTAAATTACCTATTCTCTCGATTTTTAACTGATTCTGTCCCATATTTTTCACAATAAATATTTATATGCCTCTTTTATAGCACTACATGCATTACAGCGGACGCAACCAGCTTTATTTTCAAATGGATTTAATTTATTTTTGTGAAGAATTTTACCTACTTCCCTATATAAATTAATTAGTTCATTAAAGTTTAACCGCTCAAATTTATTTAATTTGGCACCTACGACCGGTCTAATAGGCACTAAGAATGGAATAACCCCTATATCAGCTATTATATTCAAATTTTTAATTAAACTTTCATAATCTTCTTCTATACCTAATAAATAATATGTATCTACTTGATTTTTACCAAAAATATCCAAACAATATTCCCACGCCTGAATATATCGTGTAATATCTGAATTCATGGCTTTTCCGGGACAATATTTTTTAAATTTCTCCGGGTTTAATGTCTCGACATGTACACCAATGGTGTCGGTACCCGCCTCAGCCAACTTCTTAAACCATATGAAATCTTTTGGAGGTTCTACTTGAACATGTAATGGAATATCTAATTTATTTAGTTTCTCTACCACTTTTAACATATATTTTGCTCCTCGGTCCTCAGATTTCTCAGTTCCTGTTGTTAATGTCATGTGTTCACAAACCCCTTCATCAATTGCTGCTTTTGCGGTCTCATATAAATCGTCTGGACTCTTTCTTGCTACCGTTGCTCTCTCCTTCAACGAACCCTCTATTCCACAAAATAAACACTGATACCCCATTCTCCAATAATAACATATCTGATTTACTGTAGTAGCAAGACAATTCAATCCATGAATTAATGCTATTTTACTCATTTTAATGCCGCTCGAAGTTGTTCTATCATAAAATCTATATTTAGATGGAAGCAATTCTATTTCTGCTATCTCCTCTTTGTTTTTTAGGAGTTTATAAACATTCCCCTCCCTTTCAAGCTCGAATTCCGAATATTCCGCAAACTCAGGCCATATAGGTACATTAGCTATTATATCATCACTTAACCTTAGGAATCTACCTCCTGCAGGTCCAGCACCTGATTTTCTTCCCTTACTTCCGATAATCTCCTTATTATACTTCAATCCTTTACAGAATAACTCTATTTTTAGTTTAGCTGCTTTTGTTGACAAGTTCTATATCACACCAAATGTAATCCAATTATAATTATCTGAGAATTATTTTGATTGGCTTAT
>CAZYEE010000050.1:0-17597 GCA_964646355.1 uncultured archaeon
GATCTAAAACAAGCTCAAGAATTAAAATTGGGGACAAATTATTTTGTATGTTGAATAGTCTACTTTAATTCTTTTTTAATCAATTTTTAAAAGATTTTTATCATTATTTTTATAGTCCATTTAATAACCCTTATTATAAAATATGATCGAGTAATCAATTTCTTAACATTTTTCAATAGATTTTTTCTTTTTGGTTTAATTTAGCATTTTTTTCGGAAATTAAAGAATCTATCTAAATATTTTTCTTTAAAATCATTTAAGATTTCTTTATTCTATTGCCGTAAAATAAATATATTGATAAATAAAAGATCGTAAATAATATATTTTTACCAAGTATAAATAATAATCATTGAATATTTTGGGATTTTAGAGTGATTAATTAAGAAGTTAACTATTCAAAATTAATAAAAGATAAAAGATCTGAGATAAATGGCCAGAATTTATGAATTATTCTTCGTAATAAAGAATGTAGGGACATGCATATTGCATCATAGCTTTACAGGTTCTTCGTTAGATGAACAGATGGTATCTGGATTTTTATCTGCCATATCCTCTTTTTTAAATTTTATAATGCCAAATTCAGATCCTAATAAAATTATTCGCACAGTGGATAGAGGAGATTTTAAAATAATTATTGAACCGGGAAAGGATATTATCGGATTATTACTTGCAAAAACAGATACGCCAAGTATAAGAAAGATATTAAAAGAAACTATAAAACTGTTCGAGGAAATTTATGAAGTAGATCCTACGGCAGATACTGTTATTTATGAACCCTATAAAGAGATTATTGTAAAAAAATTTGCACCCGAATTTATTTCTATAAATGATATTCCCATCTTATCTGAAGATTTTATAGATCGATCTACCTTGAAATTATTGCTCGCAATAGATAATACCTCTGATGTAAAAGAAATCTCAAATCGGTTAAATGAGCCAATTGAATTAGTGATCGAGAAATTGGCTTATCTCCAAGAATTAGGTATTATTCAAATAGGAAGTCAGCTTAGTATTAGTATTAGAGATACTGATATTTTCATGCTTACCGAGGAAGGCCGCAATATTTTTCAAAATATCTCATATGTTTATGAGACTATTATGAATAATTTTGGAAAAAAGGGTATTGATGTTCTTATTCTTATGAAAGAAGGTAAAATTAGTGTCCATGGAATTCATTTAAAGACCAAAATAGATATCAACAAAATAAAGGAAATAATTTCTTTTTCATTAAAAGAAGGCTGGATAAAACCTATTAGAATCTATCCCATTATTACTGATTTTAATCTGTTAGAATCATTAAATGTAGATCCTGATCTCAATGATCTTTTCTCTGAAATTATAAAATATTGTAATGGAAATCATTCCCTAAGAGAAATCTCTAAAAAATTGAATTTGCCTGAGACTGTTCTTGCCAGCTTTTTAGACAAGCTAGGTGCGGGTATTGAATGGGTACGTAAATAAAAAAATTTGAATATCTTTATAATTAAATAATTTTTTAAAAACTGATTAATTTAATTATTTAGGATTATTATTTTTAATTATTTTTTGAATAATTTCTGAAATTGTAGTTATATCTGCATCAGTCTTTATACAGACCGTGCAAAAATGAGTTTTACTCACTTTATAATTCATTGCTTTTAATTCATATATGATATCAACAAATTTTGGAGGTGAAATTTTTAATTTTTTACATATTGAATGAATATTGTAATAAGTAGGTGGCATTTCCGCTTCTTCTTTTAATCTAGAAAAAAGCTTAACTACTTTTTTTAAATATGGAGATTTTAAGATGTCTGCGGATTCAATTGCATTTTTAATAAACTGTTTATCTTGAATTTGACCTAACCAGAGTGGTCCAGAAATACCTATCTTATTTGAATTACAGAAAGGACATATATCTAGCCAATTATAATTAAATAAATTAAAATATTTCCGCTTTTGACATTCAAAACAATGATAGATAAAACCCATATTCTTCAAATCAGCTTTTGCTTTTTCAATTCCTTTCTCCATTTCAATAAAGACCCGAATATAATGAATGTGAGCAAAAGATATTAATGGATGAATTGAATAATTTAATCTTGCTGCTATTCTTGAGACACACCCTATTAATAACCTTATCGCCAGTTCATGACAATATTCAGTCCTTAAAGGTAATCCTCCATATTTTCTTAAACATGCTAATGATCTTATTCCGCATAAAACCTGCATATCTGTTGCCGTGAGTGCTAAAAGCCCTCGCCTTTTTAAACCTCTTATTGCGTTATCAATAAATATTGTAGGTGATCCGAAAGGATCTATATCAATCACATCAAATCTCTCTTTACTTCTGAAATATTTGGTCAACAAGAAATCTGCATTTTCATTATAAACTTTTGTAATAGATTTTAAACCCAAATATTTAACATTTTTTTTAATTAATTTATATGCTAATTTATTATAATCATTTAATATTACTTTTCTAACACAATTTATTTCCTTAGCGTATCTTAATCCTCTAACTCCTGTTCCAGAAAGTAAATCACATATATTAATCTTTTTATTCAATAATCTCTGATATGTTTGAATTGTAAGTATTGAACAATCTCTGTTAAATTCCATTTGTGGATTATAAAATACTGGGGCTTCTTGTGGAACCCTGTACTTATCTAAATCGGGCCCAAAAAATGAAATATTACCCTCATTGTATTTTTTCAAAGGAAAATCCATTGTAAACCTTCTTTCTTTCGTTTTTTAATAATATATACGAATTTACATTAAATATTAATAAGTAAATTTATTTAGTGATAAATTGAATTTATATTAAAGGAGAAAATTCGGAAATAGTACGATAAAAATTTGAAAAAGTACTTTCAATCGAATAAAAAGTTTAGATTAATTATAATATCTAATATATGGTTTTTAATTACGAATAATGATTTTAAATTCTTTCATATTATTTTCCACTTTATTTTTAACATTACATTCAATAATGCAATATTTCACTACTTTATAATATTCTTGTAACTTTTTCATATAGTTTCTAAATTTTCGGTTTTTTAACTATTATTTTTTTCTTTATAATTATCTCCACTATTTTGAGATAATAATTCTTCGTCAATTTTCGCAACAGCAACAACTTTATCTTCGAAATCTTTCTCATCAAATCTAATTAAGGTCACACCATGTGTTCGTCTTCCTATTACTCTAATCTCAGATACAGGTATTCTAATAATATTTCCCGAATATGTCATTAACATAACCTCATCATTTTCATTCACAGTCTTAATTGAAACAACTTCTTCATTTTTTGAATGCAATCGAATATTAAGAACCCCTTTTCCTCCACGATGAATTGTGGTATATTTTTCAAAAGAAGTCCTTTTTCCATATCCTTTTGAAGTGATAGTGAGGAGAGTATCATTTTCATTGACTATTGCCATTTCTATTACTTCATCCTTTGGTTTTAAATCGATGCTAATTACACCTTGAGATGTCCTACCAGTAGGCCTTACTTCTATTTCTTTAAATCTTATGGCAATGCCTCTTTTTGTCCCTAAAATTATTTGGTTATTTCCATTAGTCATTTTTACATCAATTAAATCATCATTTTCCTTCAATGTTATAATAATAATTCCTGTACGTCTAATATTCTTTAGATTTTTGAGTTCGGTTTTTTTAACATAGCCGAATTTTGTAGCGATCATTAAATAGTAATTTTTATCAAAATATTCCTCTTTAATTGGTAGTACTGCATTTATTTTTTCATCTTTATCTAAGGGAATTAGTTTATTTATGATAATACCTTTTGACATTTTCCTTTTGCTTACGGGAATATCATATACATTTATGGAATATACTTTACCCTTATTGGTAAAGAAAAACATCTTATCATGTGTTGAACAAGCAAATATTGCATTTATTTCATCTTCTTCCCCAATTTTCATTGCTGTAGTACCTTTACCTCCTCGTTTCTGACTTCTATAAA
This sequence comes from uncultured archaeon, assembly GCA_964646355.1. Classification (GTDB taxonomy): domain Archaea; phylum Asgardarchaeota; class Lokiarchaeia; order Helarchaeales; family HEL-GB-B; genus HEL-GB-B. Next base: position 3,968 of record CAZYEE010000050.1, read on the forward strand.
TATCAATTGCAATATTCTTTACGTAGCCCTCACGTGTTAAAAGAAAAACAACTGTCTCTTCTGGAATTAGATCTAGTTGACTTTCAACAAAATCATCCTCCAAATCAATAGTAGTACGCCTTTTATCACCATATTTTTTTGCCAAATCTTTTAACTCATCGATTATTACCTTATTTAACTTATCTTTATCTGTTAAAATAGCTTCATATTCCTTTACTTTCTGTTCTAATTCATTTAATTCTTTACTAAGTTTATCTTTCTCAAGTCTAATTAATTTTTGTAGACGCATATTCAAAATAGCTTCTATTTGCTTATCAGAAAGTTCAGGTTCATCAGGTCCTCTTAAATTTTTTAATAAGGATTTAGCAACCTCAACATTTTCTGATTCTTTAAGAATCTTAATTACTTTATCAATATTGTTAATAGCTATTATTAATCCTTTATTTATATGCATCTTATCCTCTGATTTCTTTTTATCATAGGTCGTTCTTCGTCTAATAACCTCCTCTCTATGTTTAATATATTCTTTGATTAACTCATTTAATTTTAAAACGCGTGGTACTAATTTTCCATCTCGAGATTTTACAAGGACAAGATTTGTAACTCCAAAAGTTGTTCTTAATGGGGTATGTTGTAATAAATTATTAATAACTATCTCTGGGTTTATACCGGTTTTTAATTCTATAACAATCCGCATACCTTTTCTATCAGATTCATCACGTATATCTTTAATGCCCTCAATTTTTTTGTTAATTACAAGTTCTGCTATTTTTTCAATCAATTTTGATTTGTTAACCATATATGGAATTTCTGTAATTATAATCTGTTTTTGATCCTCTTTAATCTCCTCAATTTCATATCTCGCTTGGATAATTATTTTTCCTTTTCCCTTATTATAAGCATCTTTTATTCCACTGATGCCTTTAATAACACCCCCAGTAGGAAAATCTGGACCCTTTATATATTTCATCAATTCATCATTAGTAATATCTGGGTTATTGATAGTAGCGATAATTCCTTCAATAACTTCTATTAGATTATGGGGTGGTATATTAGTCGCCATACCAACAGCAATGCCTGAGGTACCATTTATCAAAAGATTAGGTAGTTTAGCTGGCAGAACAACCGGTTCTTGTAATGTGTCATCAAAATTTGGTACTTTATCTATAGTGTCTTTATCGATATCTTCAAGCATTTCTTTTGCAATATCTGATAGCTTTACTTCGGTATATCGCATTGCAGCAGCAGAATCCCCATCTATACTTCCAAAATTACCTTGGCCATCTATTAATGGGTATCTTAATGAAAAATCTTGCGTCATTCTTACAACTGAATCATAAATGGCCGCATCGCCATGAGGATGATATTGTCCCAAGACAGTACCTACTACACGGGCTGATTTTTTGAAACTAGTTACTCCTGTTTCATGCATTGCATATAATATTCTCCGATGAACAGGTTTTAATCCATCTCGCACATCTGGTAATGCTCTTCCAATAATAACAGACATCGAATAGTCCAAATATGCTTCTTGCATGATATTTGCCAATGAAATTTTCTGGATTTTATCTGATTCTGTCATTTTTATTATTCCTTTTTCTAATTCTTATTATATCTAATAATTTTAATCAAATTATAACCATAACTTAAAATAACGACATAAAAATAATTTAAATTAGGTATTGTAAATCTTTAAATATCTAAATTCTTTACTTCTCTTGCATGTCTTAAAATGAATTCTTTTCTGGGTTCTACATCAGAACCCATCAATGTAGAGAAAATTTCATTTGCAATAATTGCGTCTTCTATTTCAACTTTATGTAAAATTCTTCTTTCTGGATCCATTGTAGTTTCCCATAATTGTTCGGGATTCATTTCACCCAGACCTTTATATCTCTGAATTTTCATCTTTTTACCACCGTTATTTTTCAAAAAATCTTGTAGCGCTTCATCTGAATATAGATACTCTACCTTTTTATTTATTGTTATTTTATAAAGAGGTGGATTTGCAATATATATGTGTCCATTTTCAATCAATTCTCTCATATAACGATAAAAGAATGTCAGAACTAATGTTTTAATGTGCTGTCCATCAACATCTGCATCCATTAATAATATAATTTTATGATATCTTAGCTTAGAAATATCAAAATCATCACCAATTCCTGTACCTAATGCCAGAATAATTGAAATGATCTCATTATTTTTAAGAATTTTATCGAGGCTTGCTTTTTCTACATTGATAATTTTCCCTCTTAGAGGTAAAATTGCTTGAAATTCTCTTTCTCTACCTTGTTTAGCGGAGCCGCCAGCTGAATCGCCTTCTACTATAAATAATTCACATTTTCTCGGGTCTGTATTTGAGCAATCTGCAAGCTTTCCAGGAAGAGTTGTTCGCTCAAGAATTCCTTTACGCCTAGTAAGATCTCTAGCTTTTCTTGCAGCTTCTCTAGCTTTTGCAGATAATATACATTTTTGAATTATAATTTTTGCGACTTGTGGATTTTTCTCTAAAGTTTTAGTCAATTCTTCATTTACTATATTTTCAACGATTCCTTTAATTTCACTGTTTCCTAACTTTGTCTTAGTTTGACCCTCAAATTGTGGCTCAGGAAGTTTAACATTTATTATTGCTGCAAGCCCTTCTCTAACATCAGATCCACTTAAATTTTTATCTTTTTCTTTAAGAAAATTATGACTTTTTGCATATGCGTTTATAGTTCTTGTAAGTGCACCCTTAAATCCTGTTAAATGTGTCCCTCCTTCCTGTGTATTAATATTATTTGCAAAAGAATAAATATTTTCAATATAACTATCAGTATATGCCATAGCTATTTCTACAATAACATTATCTTTAATTTTTTCAAAATATATTGGCTCATGAAGTAATTTCTTACCAATATATTTTACAAATGCTACTATACCTTCCTTTTCGTAATATTCTTCTCTTATTCCTATTCTCTCATCAATTAATTCAATTCTAAGTCCTTTATTTAAAAATGATACTTCTTTTAACCGCTGACTTAATATTTCAAAATTAAATGTAGTAGTCTCAGTAAAAATTGTTGGATCGGGTAAAAATGTAATCGATGTTCCAGTGTCGGAAGGATCACATTCTCCTATTATTTCTAATGGTGTTATAACATTACCTTCACTATATTTTTGCCTATATACTTTTCCATCTCTCTTTACTTCTACAATTAACTCCTTTGAAAGTGCCGAAACTACTGCAAGTCCTACTCCATGTAGTCCTCCTGATACTTTATAGCTTTTATGATCAAATTTTGCGCCACTGTGTAATTTCGTCATTATTATTTCAAGGGCTGGAACTCCGTATTCTGGGTGCTCTGCTATCGGAATACCTCTTCCATCATCTATGATTGAAACGAAGCCATTTTTATGTAAAATGACCTTTACATTTGAACAATACCCAGCCAAACATTCATCAATTGAATTATCTACAACTTCATAAATTAAATGATGAAGACCCTTTATTCCAGTTGATCCAATATACATTGAAGGGCGTTTTCTAACTGCCTCAAGACCTTCTAATACTTTAATATCTGCTGCACTATATCCTTCTTCTTTAATTATCATCTTACCTCCATTATATAGTTAAACGTTAGCAAATAAATCATTTCCTATCTATATAGTAGAATATAGTGCAATTCTATCCGATTTTGAAATAATTAAACTAATCAATTTTTCTAATAAACAAAATGTTTTGAAATATTTGAATGTTTTGCTATTATTTACCAAAAATATTGTCGAATTATGAATAAAATTATAATGTTTTAAACTGATATAATTTAAAATTTGAGAATTTCAATTTGTCTGAAATTGTTCAAAGTTTTTATCAATGAAATCATACTTAAATAATAAGATAAATATGAAGAAATATCTAAAATACTAAAATTTCTAGGCAAAAATTGAATTTTAAAAACTATTACACAATAACTATTTTAATCAACATATTAAAAATGATGATAAATGAGCTCTTGGATCAATAAAAGAAAAAAAAATGGTTTTTATAGAAAAGCTAAAAGGGAAAATTATAGATCTCGTGCCTCTTATAAATTAATACAATTAAATGAAAAATACAGATTTTTAAATAACGTCAATGTTGTAATTGATGTTTGTTGTGCCCCTGGTAGTTGGATTCAGGTGATACAATCAATTTGTGGTAAGAATGTATTTATATTGGGTATAGACATAAATAAAATAAAAGAAATTAAAGGTAATGTAATTTTTATCCAGCATGATATAACTGATCCCTCTATAACTGGTATTATTAAAGAAAAATTACCTGATAATGCTGATATCGTGATTGCTGATTGCTCGATGAAGACAAGTGGAGTCCATAATTTGGATGTAGAACGCCAAAATTATTTGGTTGAGTGTACATTTGAATTTATTGTTAAAAAATTTTTGAAAAAAGGGGGACATTTCGTTAGTAAAATTTTTCAAGGACCGAACATTAATAATATCAAAAGAAATTATATGGAATTTTTTAAATTTGTTAGATTCACAAAACCAAAGGCAAGTCTAAGTTCAAGCCGTGAGATGTATTTAATATGTAAAGGATTTTTCTTAGAACCAAATAATATTCTCATATAATTTTAATAAAATTAATTAAAATTACTTCATTAATTTGAGTAAAATTTTATTAGTATCTAACACATATTTATCTTAGGCATATAATCTAAATATGATCTAATATTTAATTATAATTAAATTCTAAAAATTTGTAGTTGTGTTAAAAAATTTTGTAAAAAAATATATATAGCATCAAAGGATTTAAAATAGAAATATAGAAGTAAATAAGAATTCTTCGATTAAAAATAATATACAATCTAATAAACAACTCAAATTAGATTGATAAAAATGGACGACCCTCAAGAGCTAAAAGCATTGGAATTTATCAAAAGTTTTGGTTTGAAAGGAGTACTTCAGTCAGAATTATGGAAATTCTTAGGAGCTACTAGTAGATTGGGCTCCAGATTGGCTGTAAAACTGGAGGAAGAAGGATACATTAAAAGAGAAAAAGAATTAAACAAAGGTAGATGGACATACCGATTATACTACATAAAAAAAGAGCCAAAAAAAATAGAATGGGATACATTAGATAATTGTCCATGTTTTCTATGTGAAGCATTGGATATATGTGCCGCTGAGCGAGCAACTACCTGCAAAGATCTACTGAATTGGATCGAAGAATCATTATCTCGCTGATCTTTTATTTAAGAAATATAATCAAAAAGTTATAATTGAATATTTAATTTTTCCAACAATTCTTTATATCTATTTCTTATTGTAACTTCAGTAACTCCAGTAATTTTTGCAATATTTTTCTGAGTTCTATGTTGATGTGTTTGTAAACACGCTATATATAATGCACCAGCAACTAATCCCATATATCCACGCCCTGAGCCAATACCTTTTGATATCGCTGAATTGATTATATCTATTGCTACTTTTTGAGCGTCTATACCCACATTTAACTCAGAAGCAAACCGGGAAACAAAATTAATTGGATTTATTGGGCTCATATATATTTCCAATTCTTTGCAAATAAATCGATACATCCTGTTAATCGATTTTTTATCAAACTTTGAATTTATGCATATATCATTAAGAGTTATAGGGAGATTATTTTGTTTACATGTTATATAGAATATTGTTGTTATAATAAGATCAATAGACCGCCCTTTTGTTAATCCCTTATCCAGCAATTTTCTATATAATAACGCAGCCTCTTCTTTAATTTTTCTTGAAATTGGAAAGTTTAGAGAGGATTCTAGTCTTTCTAATTCCGAAAATGCTTTCATCATGCTCTTTTGACTGGAGTTAGAGTATCTACATTGTTTATGCAGTTTACGTAGTCTATACATCTTCATTAAATTTTGGTGCGATAATGCTCTTCCTAAATAATCTTGATTTTTTTCATCAATAATTGTAGTCAGACCATAATCATGTATTGTTAAAGTGAACGGATCCCCCACTCTGCATCGTTTTTCTCTCTGCTCCACATTAAATTCTCGCCACTCAGGGCCTTTTAAAATTATGTGTTCTTTAATTACCAGTCCGCAATTACTACAAGTTAATTCTGCGTCTCGGTAATTTTGTATTATTAGCCCTCCACATTCTTTACAATGATTTGTATGATAATCATAACTTTCATCCAATTTTGCCAATTATTATTACCTCTTTTTTTTTGTATAGATATATAATAATTTACCTAGGAGTTTTTTCCTATTTTTAACGTATTCATTTATTTTTATTACAACATAAGGGTTTTCTACAGGTCCAAATATATCCGTTATTGTTCCTATGTCCTTTACTTGCTCGTCTACTACCTTTCTATTTATAATTTTATTATTAATTTTTCTTGTACGTGTGATTACAATTGCCATATTCTCAAATACATGTAGCACTGCGCCTAGCCGTTTCAAAAAGTTAACACCCTTTCCATATGTAAAAAGTCGGTTTAGATTAATTATTTGTATAACGATAAAACTTTATAAGTTTTTGGATTTGCTCACCACCCTTTATAAATATACTAAATAATTATTACATAAGGTAAAAAAGTTTTCTAAAATACTGATTTTTGGTAAAAAACCTTAATTTTAAATGAATTTCCAAAATCGAGGTTATTTTTGCTTTTTTTTCAATTTTTTAAGTCTAGATGCAATTTTTTTTATGACTTCAGTTTTACTACCCTCTATTTTTATAGATAAGTATCCAGCCTTCCCTAAATACCAAAAACGGGGATATAATGCGGTGGGATTAATCTTGTATTCATACCCAAGTAACCGTGCCGCTTCTTCAAGATCTCTTAATGTTGGATTCTTAACAGCAAGAGTTTTCTTATTAACTCTTCGTCCTTCTTTTCGTGTCAAATCAACATCAAAATAATGGGGCCAAATTACATAATATCCTTTATTTTTCATTTCTTAATACCTGACTTTTTAGTTATAAATTAGTTCTTGGTGTCTAATTAGATTTGATGAATTTTATAACTATTTTTATTCACTAAGAATTCAAACTTGATTATCATTTAAAAATTATAATCAAAATAGTGAATATAACTTTTATGAAATTTGAGAATTTTTAAGAATGTATAACATATTCCGATAATTTAAAATATATGGATTTTAAGATTAGATCATGCATGAATTCAGTACAGCTCAGGCAATAGTGAGAACTATAACTAGGGTAGCGATACAAAATGGTGCTAAAAAAATAACTGCTGTATATCTTGAAATTGGCGATCTAACCTTTTTAGTTCCTCATCAGTTAAAATTTAGCTTTGACATTGCTTCCCAAGGTACTATAGCCGAGGGTGCAGAATTAGTGATTTCTCATGTAAAAGCAAAAGTCCGCTGCAATGAATGTGGCTATTCTGGCGAAATAGATCTTCATTCTAAAGGAGATGCTTCTTTTATGGAAGTTAGTCTTACCAAGTGTCCAAAATGTAATAAAGAAGGTCTAGAAATTATAAGTGGTCGTGAATTAAATATCAAAAATATTAAGGTTGAAATGTAATCCATGAATAGAAATTTATTCAAGTAATGTTAAATAAAATAGTCCGATAATTATTAAGAAATTTAATTAATAAACTTAAATAAATAATAAAATTTGTACCTAAAATCATATACTACATTAAAAATTAGCTAAATTGAATTTAAAACGATGACTTAAGTTGTTTTGAATCATTTTCTATTAATTGTATATTTGTATTATTTTAAATGAAAAATCTTTATTTATGTTTTTAATCTTCGCTTATTAAAACAGCATTAACAATACCTATTTGATTTACTCTACTTGTTACTCTTGCAATACCGAGTTCGGTTTCTATTTTTGCACCTTTAGTAATAATTCTTCGTCTTGTATATTCTACATTAGCAGGATTTTCAATTACTTTTAAAATCTTGACTTTTTTGGTTATTCCAGTAGATGGATCAGTAACATTAGCCTCATCAGTCTTTTTTAATTTAATTTTTATATTTCCACCTCTACCTCTAATAAATTTCTTCTTTGGAGTTCCTAGTTGAGTTTCAGTCGGTGGATTTCCCATTTCATATTTTCTTTTTTTCCTAAACTTTTTTAAACGTCCACCGGTTGGTTTTCTTTTGGATCTTCCTTGCCAGTATGACATCTTAATTCACGCCTTTAATAATTTCTATTTATGTTTTATAAAATTCTTTTTATATTTGACATCGATTTAATCAATTCAAATGTTCTATAGAATAGTCGAATCATCAGTCATTTATAAAGTTAATGACTCATAAATCGTCTATTTTATTCCTTATATTTTTTAATTGCTAATAATAAATTTTAAATTAAATTGAATCTAAATAATATAAATAAAAAATTTTTGGTGTTCTATTGAAAATTACCGAAATTTAAACGAGCCAAAATTCTGTTTTATTTTTTAGTTAATTCTTCAAATGTTGGAATTATCACTAAATTCAACTTTTTAAACGCGTTATGTAATTTCTTAGTATTTTTATGGATATATTTCTCATTAAGGAGAAATGGAATATAAAGGAGACCAGAAACTAAAAATGGTAGCATTATTAAGATCAATGGCGTTAAAATCGCAGGTTCTTTAAAATTCCAATTAACGGCTTCAAAAGAATTGTAAATATAATATACTAATGTAATTATTGTAGAGAGCCCAGCATATCCTTTTAGTAATCTATAAAATATTGCATGTACACCTTCAATTTCCGGCGTTCTTCTAAATTCAGGTAAATGTCTATATGCTATGAATCCAGAATCCTCAAGCTGAAATAACGGGAAAAATAATATTATTGTTATTGGTGTTATTAGAAATGTGCCCAAAAAAATATCCTCACAAATAAACAGTACCTCTCGTCCTGGAATTGGTGTCCCTGCCCTAAATAAATGGTATCCAGAGAAACTGGAAATTAATGTTGTAATGCTGAATGAAAATAAGCCCATATAAAAAGCTCTCACAAATAATTTATAAAAAGTTATTTTTTCCCCTACTTCTATAAAGCAATATTTCGATTTTCGGCGCCATAATTTATGGAAAAAGACTAAGATTCTTGAAATATATGGAAAAATAAGGCAATATATGAAGAAAAATAATATTGGTAGTCCAAACAAAAAAATCATATCTGTATAGATTGAGCCGGGCAATATGTTAATGAAAAATTTTGAGTATTCTACAGGGATTAACCTAAATTCATGTGTAAATTTTTCTAATAATCCTAATACAATTATACTTACAAATAACATTATTGTTATAAATAATTCTATCGTCATTAGTATATATTTTCTTTCCATATGCAATCATCTTTTTTAATTAATGTTATTATTAGAAATTTTTTGGATATTAAATCGGTATCAAAAATTTTTTAACCTTTTTATAAATCTACTTTTTTCGTAAAAATATTTCTTTATCAATTGGACTTGAAAATAATGGAAATAGACAAAATTGAATTAGATCATGGTGCAGGTGGTAGCCTAACTCAAAAATTAATAGAGGAAATTATTTTACCGGCTTATAAAAATAAAAGAGTGAAAAATGGTATAGGTCTTGATGAACTTGATGATGGGGCAACAATTCCTGTCCAAGATTATGAAATTGTAATAACAACAGATGCCCATACAGTATCTCCTCTATTCTTCCCGGGTGGTGATCTTGGTAAATTGGCTGTTTGTGGTACTATTAATGATGTATCTGTAATGGGCGCTAGACCTCTTGCAATAACTTCAGCAATAATAATTGAAGAAGGATTTCCTATTGATGATTTTAAAAGGATACTTAAATCTATGAATGATGTCTTGGTAGAAACGAATGTTTCTCTCATTTGCGGTGACACTAAAGTTATGCCAAAGGGAAATTTGGATAAAATGGTAATTTCAACTACCGGAATCGGAATTTTGAAACGGGGGACTGTTATTACAGATTCTGGCTTAAAACCAGGCGATAAAATTATTATTAATGGTTCTATTGGAGATCATGGAATCGCACTAATATCAAAGAGAGAAGGGCTTAGTTTTGAGACTGAATTGATCTCCGATTGCGCACCTTTATATGAAACAATTCAAGCTGCTATGCAACCTGGAGGTATTACTGCAATGAAAGATCCGACCAGAGGAGGAGTTGCCGGACTATTAAATGAGTTAGCAAGCAAATCTAAGGTTAGTATATGGATTGATGAAGATAATTTACCTATAAAAGACGCAGTAAGAGCAGCTTGCGATATGTTGGGCTTCGACCCATTAACATTGACTTGCGAAGGACGAGTAATTTTTGGAGTTAACAAAAATGTAGTTGACGAAACTCTTAATTTAATTAAAAAAACAAAATATGGAAGGGATGCCCAAATTATTGGAGAGGTAAAAGAGGAACGACCCGGATATGTCATTTTAAATACATCTATTGGTGGAAAGAGAATAGTTGAAACTCCAAGAGCTGGTCCAATTCCAAGGGTATGTTAAATATATCAAGATTTTTTTATACTATCAAAAACTTCTTTTGCATTAAACGAGCTTCTTACAAAAACGTCTGAATATACATATTTAAAACCAAGCGAGAGTCCATAATTTTTTAATTCTTTGAAAAATTCCGGTCTATAATATTTAACAACTTCTACCTGATTCTTAGAAGGTCTTAAATATTGACCAATAGTTAATATATCGCATCCCGTTTTGGCAAGTATTTCGATGGTTTTAAATATTTCTTTATCCGTCTCTCCAAGACCTATCATCATTCCAGTCTTAATATATTGGTTATTTGTATTCTCCTTTAGATATTTTAGTATTCTAAGAGATCTTTCAAAATTGGAGTTTGGCCGTATTATTGAATAAAGTCTGGGCACCATTTCTATATTGTGATTTATTATTTCAGGTCTGCAATTTATAATTCTATCCAAATATTCAGTATTTCCTTGAAAATCAGGTATTAACAACTCTATTGTTGTATTTTTATTAATTTCTCTAATTTTATTAACTGTATTAACAAAATGGCTGGCTCCAAAATCTGGTAAATCATCCCTGGTAACTGATGTAATAACAACATGACTTAGGTTAAGACGTTTTATTGCAATCGCAATTTTTTCAGGCTCATTTTTATCTAAAGGTAATGGAGTTCCCTTTTTTACTGCACAAAATTTACAATTTCTTGTACATACATCTCCCATAATTAAAAAAGTAGCAATACCTCTTTCAAAACAAAGTCCTATATTTGGACATAACGCATTTTCACAAATAGTATGTAGATTTAAATCGTTAATCAATATTCTTATCTTTTCTAATAATTGAGATGGTGGAATTCGTCTACGTATCCATTCAGGTTTTTCTGACATTTTAAAATTCACTGAAAATCGAACTTAAAAAAATAAATTATAGGCGTAATTCATCAAGTTTTTCAGCCACTGTTTCTGCATGCATTAAGGCAGGGCCACCTCCCATATAGATTGTGACTCCAAGAGCTTCTGAAATCTCTTCATCTGTAGCGCCAGCTTCTATTGCTTCTACTAAATGCCATTTCATGCATGATTCGCAACCCACAATAACAGCAATAGCCAGTGCGATTAATGCTTTTATTTTCGTTGAGAGAGCACCCTCATGCATTGCATCCCGATGCATTCGTGCAAAATCTGCCAGTAAATGTGGATTATGACCACCAATCAAGCCCATTTGTTTCGGATCATGTCCTAAAATTGATTTACCTCTGATTCTCAGCATATCTACGAATTTCATTGCCGCTTTATCTGATGGGGTTTTTGATTTTGTATCTTTACTCAGATCAATTTTTGAAGCTTTATCTGAATTTTGAATTTTAATTAATTTTTTATCATATGGAGTTGTTGTTAAAATATCCTCTTTTCTTAAATTAAGTAGCTCATAGGGATTTTCTAATAATCTTTTCGCTTCTTGCAAAAATTTAGCTGCATCTACTCCATCCATGATTCTATGATCATGGGTTAAACTTAATTGCATCATAGGTGCTATTTGTATTTGTCCATCTTTTACTATTGTTTTTTCAATGACTTTTCCAATGCCTAGAATAGCTGATTCAGGCGGATTTATTATGGGCGTAAATATTTCAATCCCAAACATACCCAAATTTGATACTGTAAATGTCCCTCCTGTAACATCGTCCAAATTTAATTTATTTGCTCTGGCTCTATTTGCCAAGTCTCTAACGCTATTAGAAATTTCCTTGATTGATTTATTGTTAGCTTTATGAATTACTGGAACAATTAGACCCCTGTCAGTAGCTACAGCTACTCCTATATTAATCTCATCATTAATAATTATTTTATCATCCTTTAACATTGAATTGAAAATTGGATATTTCTTTATTGTTTCAATCACCGCTTTTATTATAATATCCGTTAATGTAATTTTTATTCCTTCACTCGAATATTGCTCTAATAGGTATTTTCGCACTCTAATCGCTTCTGACATATCAACTTCTGAGGTATAAGTAAGTTGAGGAATATTACTTAAACTAAAACTCATCTTATCTGCAATAATTTTTCTAATCCCTTCAAGTGGTATAGTTTTTGCTTCAATCTTTCGTTCTTTCCTGCTATTTAAATAATTTATTATATCGCGTTCTATAATTCTGCCATTCGGTCCTGTTCCGACAATATTTGATAAATCTACATTTTTCTCTCTTGCTAATTTTCTAGCCCGAGGAGATGCAAATATTCTGATTCCTTTTGCTGGTGTTTTTATTTCCGACTCTAAAACTGAACCCGCTTCAACTTTTTCCTCTTTTTTTCCTGTTTGAATGCTTGGTATTGAGATTTCTTCGAGATCTTCTGGAATTGGTTCCTCTAATGTATCTGCTAATACTGCTATTAAAGTACCAACGGGAACTGTCTGACCTTCAGGCACGACTATTTTTCTTAAATATCCATCAATTGGAGATTCAACTTCTAAAGTTACTTTATCTGTTTCTATCATTACTATTGGTTCCCTCTTTTTTATAGGGTCTCCTTCCTTTTTTAAATACTCAACGATCTTTCCACTTTCCATTGTCCAACCAAGTTTGGGTAGCACTAATTTTGTAATCATTTTCAATTCACAATGTTTTGGTTATTTCATTTTTAATCTTTTATTTTGTGATTTAAAATTCTATAGTTTGCGGTCTTATAATTTAAAATTCTATAGTACATTTACTTAAAAATGATTCTAAAGATGCTATAAAACATAAATTAAAGCACAAATTAAAATGCAAAATAAAATACAAATTAAAAGATAAATTAAAAGATATTTTAAAATAAAAGAGGTTTTGAATTAAAATAAATTTGATTATCATTCTAATTGAATGGTTAATTCTGTTCATCTGTTTCTGACTGTAATTCTTGACTCTCTTGAATCTGAGCTTGAAGCCTTACAATAAATAGTCCACCTAATAATTGACATGTGACTCCTATGATGAAAAATGACCAATATTGAACAGACTGTAAAAATATGAGAACACCTCCAAATATTGGGATCAGTAAATTACCAGTTGACTGTATTGGTATTACTCTGATGGCTTTACCTTTTTGAAATGCTATATTAACTATGATTGTACCTATTCCATTGCCAATAAATATCATTGAAAAACCTAAAATTGCTCCAAGAATGCTTATTA
>CAZYEE010000051.1:0-1714 GCA_964646355.1 uncultured archaeon
TTTTATAGTTTATTAATAACACAATAAGCCATTTTTACATATTTAACATTTTATTTACTTAAAAATAAAAATTATTAATTGTATAATACCGTTGAATTTTTATTTACTAGTTTTAATTTTACTTGTCGAATACTAAATTAAAAATTAAATAAGATAGTATCAAAAATCTTCAATTGATGTTCTTTTAAGTGAGTATGTATGAATAATGATAAGGCTCTTTATGAACAAATTGACAAGTTTTTTCATCCTAAGTCCGTTGCAATTATTGGTGAAACTAGACGCTCCGGATTTTTCTGGATTCGGAATCTAACCTCGGTAAATTTTATGGGCAAAATTTATCCAATAAATCCCAGATATGATTCAGCATTAGGTATAAAATTTTATCCCTCAATTTTGGAAGTACCCGACGAGATTGACAATGCAATAATTGCTGTACCAAGGCACTTGGTTCTAGATGCAGTTGGTCAATGTATTGATAAAGGAGTAAATATATGTATTATATTTTCATCCGGTTTTTCTGAAACTGGAACATCCGAAGGTATTAAACTGGAAAATGAGTTAATAGAGATAATCAAAGGCACTAAAACTAGGATTCTCGGTCCTAATTGTCTCGGTTTTTACTGCCCAGAAAGTGGTATTTCTTTCAGACCGGATTTCCCAGTCCAAAGTGGAGATGTGGGATTTATTTCACAGAGTGGCGGAAATGCAATATCTCTAGGTCTTAGATGCTCAACTTTTAGACTATATTTTTCAAAAATGGTTAGTTTTGGTAATGCAGTCGATCTCACTGCAGCAGATTTTGTTAGGTATTTCAGAATGGATAAAAAGACCAAAATCCTGGGTATGTATATTGAAGGTCCAAAAAATGGGCACAACTTTTTTGAAGCAATAAGAGAAACCACTCCCCATAAGCCAGTAATAATTCTCAAAGGTGGGATAACTGAAAGAGGTGCACAAGCCGCTTCTTCACATACTGGCGCTATCTCTAGCTCGATACAAATTTGGAACTCTATGATTAAACAATCAGGAGCAATCCCTGTATATAGTTTTGATGAATTAGTCGAGTCATTATTAGTATTTCATTATTGTCCATATCCTGCTAGTAGAAATGTCGGATTGCTTTCTGTTAGTGGTGGAAGTTCAGTAATCAATACAGATGCATGTGTTAAAGTTGGATTAAATGTCCCGAAACTATCCGAAAAATCAATTACTAATCTTCAGAAAAAAGTACAACCTGTGGGTATTAATATCACCAATCCACTTGATCTTGCAAGCTCATATTTTGATTTAATTGCCCTTAAAACTGCTCTCTCAACTCTTGGAGAAGATGAAAATATCGATTCCATTATAATTGAAGTCGCAATTCAATATATATATATGCCAAACAGATTTGGAATTGAGGATTTCCCTGATATATTCTACAAAACTGTTTTAAATGAGATTAGAAAATTGAGAAAAAAATCAAGGTTCAAAAAACCAATACTTGTCGCCTTTCCACCTACAACTTTTGAAGAAGAACGTATTTGGGACAGGCTTAGATTTATTAAAAGACATATCCCAGCTTTCCATGATGTTGCTTCAGCGGCGCGAGCCTTATCTCACTTATGCTGGTATAAAGAATACAGGGATAAAATGTCAAATCTGATTGGTATCAATAAAAATAACGTAGATTGAATCATTTATTTTACTTATTTTTAATAAAATATCATAAAAT